>JBFHFG010000423.1:0-3654 GCA_041583815.1 Halovulum sp. | reverse complement strand
TCAACGACGGGCTGGACGTCTTTACCGTGCGCAACTTCCGCTTCGGACTGGACCGGCCGAACATCCGCTTCTTCCACGCCTCGGACCGGGCGGTGGCGGAACGGGTCGCGCGTGTGCTGACCGCCTATGGCCTTCCGGCCGAGGCGCGGGATTTCACCCATTACCGCCCGCCGCCCGAACCCGGCCTCATCGAGGTCTGGATCGCGCCGCCCAGCCGGTTCGGCCGCTAGTCCGGTTCGCGGTCCCGGTCGCGGTTGATCGGATTGCGCCGGCCGCGGGTGTCGCCACCCGGTTGCCGGGCCCCGGCCTTGCGCCGAAGGTCTTCGGGAACAGGCGCATGCGGTCGGCCGACGGCCCGTGCTTCCAGGTCGCTGGCAAGCCACTGCTCCAGTTCCACAAGGTCATCCGGCGGGGTCTGGCCCATCGACCACATCTCGCGGATGGTTTCCTGCAGCCGTTCGTGCAGCACGTGGCGGTCCGTCGGCGTACTGACGATCTCCTCCAGCAGCGAATAGGCCGAGGCCTTGAGGGCTTCGAAACTCATGTCATCACCTCGCGCAGTCGCGGCAGAGCGGCGTGTGCGGCACCAGGTCAAGCCGCTCTTCCGCGATCGGCTCTTCGCAATTGGCACAAATGCCGTAGGTGCCCTTCTCGATGCGGTCCAGCGCCGCACGGATCATCTGGATCTCGTGAAGCCCCTCGCGGCCCATGCTTTCCATCACCTCGTCGCCTTCGCGCTCGGTGGCACGGTCCTCGTCATCCTTGGGCATCGGCTGGTCGAGCTCGTGCTCGATCTCGCGCAGCTTGCTTTCCAGCGTCTCCAGCCGTGTCTCCAACTGTGCACGCCGCTTTCTTATGTCGGTCATAGGCACCTCCCTTGCAGCAAGCTTGACCCAGAACGGCCCTGCGACGCAATTGTTTCACGAATTCACCGGGAGGCCGCGCGAACGCGAAACGCGACATGGCTGAGCAGCGCCGAGTGATCCGAACCGTTCTCGGCCAGTTGCCGCGTCTCGGCGGCCAGATCCTCGGATACCAGCACGTGATCCAGCGGCAGGCCCGGCCAGAACTCGGACCGGCGATAGGTCAGGCGCAGCCCGCCCACCACGCGGGTTCCTGTCGCCGCCTCGATCCGGTCGACGCTGTGAGTCCAGGGCGGCGCGTTGAAATCCCCTGCAATCAGGACCGGTTCGGCCAGCGAGGACAGCATCGGCGCGATGCGGTCCACATGTTCGGACTGTGCGTAGGGCCAGGGCCAGTGCAGGTGCAGGCCGACTACCGTCAACGGCCCGGACTCGGTCGACACCCGCAGCCATGCCGCGCCGCCCCCCTCGATACAGCCGGAAGGGCCGATTTCGCGCACGCGGGACATGATGGCGACGCCGCCGACACCGCTGAAATCACACACGATGCTTTCGGGATAGCGCCGCCGCAGACGCTCGACGATACGCAGGTTCGACTCGCTTACTTCTTGCAGCACAAGGACATCGGCGTCGGAGTGCTCGATCTCGGCAAGCACAGCGTCCGGCGTCAGGTTGTCGAACCGCAGATTGTGGCTGTAGACCCTCAACTCCGGCTGCACCACCGGGTCGCCGGGCAAGGCGGCAGGCGCGATCCCCGCCCCCGCGATCATCAGCCCGGTCAGTGCCAGCATCCGCGCAGTCAGCGCCGCGAACGCGACCGAGAACAGCAGCACGCCGACAAAGATCACCGCAAACTGGATCCGCAGTGCGCCCAGCGTATCAAAGGCGGGGTGCGCATGGCCGAAATACCCCGCAAGCGTCAGAAGGATGGCAAGCGCCGTGCCCAGCGAAACAGCCCCGCGAATCGCATCCGTCATATCGCCCCTCCGAAGAACGCCGCATCAGCATGCACGCAATGCATGGTTTGGCGCCAGTCGCACATCACGCGTGGTCGCTGCGCCTCACATTCCCGTAACACGGTCTCGCACGAGGTTCCGCCGCTCGCCACCTTGCTGCATTCTGCAACCCACACCCGGACCCCACGGAACCATACATGCCTACCGAGAAACTGACGTTCGCCGGCCATTCCGGCCACCAGCTTGCCGCGCGCCTGGACCGACCCAGCGTCGGGCACCAGGCGACCGCGGTGTTTGCCCATTGCTTCACCTGCGGCAAGGATATCGCAGCCGCACGCAGGATCTCGGACCGGCTGGCGGCGATGGGAATCGCCGTGCTGCGGTTCGATTTTACCGGCCTGGGCCATTCCCAGGGCGAGTTCGCCAACACGCACTTCTCATCGAACGTCGAGGATCTGGTGCTGGCGTGCAAGCACCTGGAAAGCCCGGGCCACAAAGTAGACATGCTGATCGGCCATTCGCTGGGCGGCGCGGCGGTGCTGAAGGCGGCACCGCAGGTTCCGTCGGCGCGCGCGGTCGTGACCATCGGCGCGCCGTTCGATCCGGGCCATGTCGCGCACAATTTCGAACCTCACCTGGACCGGATACATGCCGAAGGCCAGGCCGAGGTCGATCTGGCCGGACGTCCATTCACGATCCGTCGGGAGTTCCTCGAAGACGTGGCCAGCGCGAAACTGGCCGATTCCATCACGCGGATGCGCAAGGCACTGCTGGTCCTGCACGCCCCCAGCGACGAGACGGTATCAATCGACAACGCGTCGGACATCTTCATGGCTGCGAAGCACCCGAAAAGCTTTGTCACGCTGGATGATGCGGACCACCTGCTCACCCGCCCGAAAGATGCCGAGTACGCGGCCGAGGTGATCGCCGCCTGGTCGCGGCGCTATCTTCAGATCCACCGCCCCGCCGCCCCGATCGGCGCGCCCGAAGGCGTGGTGCGCGTGTCCGAGGCCGATCCGGCCGGGTTCCTGCAGGATGTCACCGCCGGTCCCCGCCATTATACCCGTGCGGATGAACCGAAAGCATTCGGCGGCACCGACGCGGGCATGACGCCCTACCAGTTCCTGGCAGCGGCACTGGGCACCTGTACGTCGATGACGATCCGGATGTACGCCCGCCGCAAGAGATGGGACCTGCGCCATGTCTCGGTCGACGTGACCCATGACAAGGTCCACGCCTCGGATTGCGAGCCCTGTAACGAAAGCGAGAAGATCGACGTGATGAAGCGCCGGATCACGCTGTCGGGCAATCTAGACGAACAACAGCGCGCCAAGCTGCTGGAAATCGCGGACAAGTGCCCGGTGCATCGCACGCTGCACAACAAAGTCGAGGTACAAACCGAACTGGAACCCGCCGCCGTCGACGACCCGCTGCTGGTGGACTGAACACGGCACCCCGTTCTGGTGCCATGACGGTGTGGCTCACCCCTTCTGCCGGGGGCGCGAGAACACCATCTTCTGCTCGCGCAGCTTTTCGGCCGGGCCGACCCAGGCATAGGCCAGCAGCGACGGCTCCTTGTCGGAGACGGTGATCCGGTGCATGTGTCCCGGCGGGTTGAAGATCAGGGATCCGGGTTCGTAAACGCCCTGGTGGTTCTCGGACACCGCGCCGGACAGGCAGATGTAGCTTTCGGTGATCCCGTCATGTGCGTGGGCCGGATAGACACAGCCCGGCGCGAACAGGACAAGGCCCAGGATGACCCGGTCCGAGAACACTGGCCCGCCCGGTCCGGCGATCTCGGCATAGGCAGAGCGGGTCTCCAGCCCCGTGGGCAC
>JBFHFG010000422.1:0-3654 GCA_041583815.1 Halovulum sp. | reverse complement strand
GGTGCTGCTGATCGACGAAATCGACAAAGCGGACATCGAGTTTCCAAATGATCTCCTTCAGGAACTCGACCGCATGGAATTCCATGTTTACGAAACCAAAGAGACGATCAAGGCGGTCGAACGGCCGATCGTGATCATCACTTCGAACAACGAGAAGGAACTGCCCGACGCTTTCCTGCGCCGCTGTTACTTCCACTACATCCGCTTTCCCGACGCCGAGACGCTGCGCACGATCGTCGAGGCGCATTTTCCCGGCATCAAGCAGACCTTGCTCACCACCGCGCTGGAGCAGTTCTTCGAAATCCGCGAGACGCAGGGGGTGAAGAAAAAACCCTCGACGTCCGAGATGCTCGACTGGCTGCGGTTGCTCGTGGCCGAGGATCTGGACGCGGGCGACCTGCGCCGCGACCCGCACGATGCCTTGCCCCGCCTGCACGGCGCACTGCTCAAGAACGAGCAGGATGTGGCGCTGTTCGAACGCCTTGCCTTCATGTCCCGGCGGCAGCGCTGAACCGGGCCGGCTGCGTGCCAGGCTTTCGGGGTTGCCTTCGGCTTGAAGCTGAGAACAGATGGTGGACAGCGGGCGCGGCGCACCGTGCCCGCACCTGAGTCCAAGCCGCGGGCGATGTTTCGATGACGATGATCCGGCCAATCACCCAAGCCGACGAAACCGACTGGCGTCGCCTGTGGCGGGCGTATCTGGAGTTTTATCGAACCGAGCTGCGGGACGAAATCTATCGCAGCAGCTTTGCCCGTTTGGTCGATCCCGCGGTCACGGACTATCAGGGTCTGCTGGCGGTCGGACCCGACGGCCCTATCGGCCTGGTTCACTACATCTTTCACCGCCACGGTTGGCGGATCGAAGACGTGGTCTATCTTCAGGATCTGTATGTCGCGCCCGAGGCACGGGGAACTGGCGCCGGGCGTGCGCTTATCGAGGAGGTCTATGCCGCCGCAGACGCCGCCGGGTGCCCCTCGGTCTACTGGCTGACGCAGGACTTCAACGCCGAAGCGCGCAAACTTTATGACAGGATCGCCACGCTGACCCCGTTCATCAAGTACCAGAGGAGCAGCGCATGATCCGACGACTGACTGCGGCGGCGGCGGTTCTTGCAGCGCTGGCCGGCTGCGACATCGGCTTGCCGGAAGGCCCCGCAAGCCGTGCGGTCGAGCCCGGTCCCACCGTGTCTGACGTCGCATTTCCCGCCGAGACGCAACCGCGTGGCGTATCCCGGTCCAACCGGCAACTGGCCGCGGATTTCCTGGACCTGACCTTCGCGCTGGAACGGGGCGAGACCTTGCGCGGACTGTTGCGCCACGAGGGGCCGATCCGGGTTTATCTGCGCTCGGCCGAGTTGGCGCCTTATTCCACGGACATCGAGAACCTGCTGGCACGCTTCAGATCCGAGGCACGGTTGGACATCCAATCGACCCGGAACCCGGCCGAGGCTCAGATCCACATCGATGGCGTCCCCCTGGCTGAACTGCAACGTGTCGATGCCGGCGCCGCGTGTTTCATCGTGCCGGGAGAAACGTCCTGGTCGGATTTCCGGGGCCGCCGCGGGCGCGACCGCCTGCGCTGGTCCACGCAACGGACGCTGGGCGTCACCGCGATCTTCATCCCGACCGACAGTTTCCCGCAGGACATCCGCGACTGCCTGCACGAGGAACTGGCCCAGGCGCTGGGTCCGGCGAACGACCTGTACCGACTGCCGGACAGCGTCTTCAACGACGACAACTTCCATTCGATCCTGACCTCGTTCGACATGCTGATGCTGCGCGCGCTCTACAGCGACGAGCTGCGTTCAGGCATGCCGCGCAGCGTGGTGGCAGGACGGATCGGCGGGATCCTTGCACGGATCAACCCGAAGGGCGAAGGCATCGGCGAGGTCGCACGTGCCCCGGCCTCGGCCGAGTTCAAACATTGGATCGAGCAGGCACTGACGCGACGCAACGGAACCGGAAAACGGATGACCGCGGCCAACCGCGCCGTCGAGGTCGCCCAACGAATGCAGCCCGTCGATCATCGGCTTGGGGTCGCGCTGATCACCCGCGGCCGCCTCAACCGCGAAAGTGCGCCCGACCGAGCGGCAGCGGATTTCCAGGCCGCCTACCGTCTTTTCCTGGACCGCTATGGGGCAGACGACATCCGCACCGCGCAGGCGGCACTGCACGTATCGCTGACGGCGCTGGATCAGCGCGACTTCGAGACGGCCTCGCGCCTGGCGGGCGCGGCGATCCCGGTGGCGCGGCGGGGGCAGAACGCGGTTCTGCTGTCCAGCCTTCAGGCCATCCGCGCCGCCGCCCTGACCGCGACCGGAGACCGCGCCGGTGCACGACAGGCGCAACTGGACCACCTGCGTTGGGCACGGTATGCGTACGGCGACGGCAACGGCACACGCGCCCGCGAGCAGGCCCGGCTCGAGGCACTGTTGCCTGCCTTGAACTGACCCGGCGCGTTAAGGCGCGCCCGAAGAACGGATGGTCCCATGATCCCGCTGATCGCTTTCGTCGCCGGCTTCGCTTTCGGCTGGATCCGCGCCGCCCGGCGCGGCGGCAACCGCCTGGACAAACTTCAGTACGGGGCGGGCCACGGTATTTTCGCCGCGCTTGTCGCGCTGGCAGTGGTCATCTTCGCGGCCCGGCTCGCATGATCCGACGCCCTCGTTACTGGTAACAAGGCGTTAACCAAACTGCTCCAGCATTGCAGCAAGCGATGCAGGAGAGGTTCATGTCTGTAACGGCAACGACGACGGTCGAAGATACGGTTCGCGGCTTTTACGACGGCTACGGCTGGGTCGGAGACGACGGTACGAAGGGCGAGGACGAAGCGTTCCGCCAGTTTCGTCCCGCTTATGCGGCCTACCACGCGGCGGTCGAGCAGCGCACGCTAGACGCGTTCGACGGCCTTGACGGGCGATTGCTGCTAGCAGGCTGCGGCGACATGCCGGACAGCCACGTTCGGATCGCCAGCCGGTTCTCGCAACTGTCCTGCCTCGACATCTCGGGGCGGGCGCTGACCACCGCTGCGATGAAACTGAGCCGGCAGGCCGAGATCGTGCGCGGGTCCGTGGTGGAACCGCCGTTCCCCCGCGCGCGGTTCGACGCTGTTTTCTGTGCGCACGTTCTGTTCCACATCGACATAGACCTGCAAGAACAGGCGGTGGACCGGATGCTGCAACTGCTGCGCCCGGGCGGTCGGCTGGTGATCGTCTATTCCAATCCTCACTCGCCCTTCCGCATCGCGACGGCACTGGTCGAGCGCGCGCGCCGGGCGCTGCCTGGCCGGCAGTCGCTCGGCCCTGATCGCCCCGACCTTTACTTCCGCCGCCATCCTCTGAGTTGGTGGCAGCGCTTTTCGGACCGCGCGCAGGTCAGCATTCGGCCCTGGGACGTGATCGGCAGCCGGGATGATCGCGCACTGTTGTGGTCCGACCGCGTGGCCGAGGGTTTCTATGGCGCCGCGGAACGGCTGGAGGTACGGCATCCAAAGCTCGCGACCCGGCTTTGGCAATACCCACTGATCGTGCTGGAACGGCGATAACCGCCGGGCGGGCTTGCCTAGGGTCTGCACCGCGCGGCATGCTGGGTGCCATCGGAAACTTAGCTACGGGCGACGCGCGTGTATGTCACCTTCTTCGAAGAATTGCGCCG
>JBFHFG010000421.1:0-3659 GCA_041583815.1 Halovulum sp. | reverse complement strand
GCGCCTGGCTGGAAATCGACACACCCGAAAGCGTGCGCCAGGCCAGCCTGCAGGAGATCTGGCGCAAGGTTCTGCACTTCCGCGGCCAGACGCTGGGCATGATCGGGCTGATCCTGCTGCTGATCCTGCTGTTCGTGGTGGTTGCCGCACCGCTTCTGGCCACGCACAATCCGAACATCCAGGAACTCAGCCAAAGGCTTCAGCCGCCCTCGGCCGAGCATTGGCTGGGCACCGACCACCTTGGTCGCGATACCTATTCACGGATCATCTTCGGCGCACGCACGACGCTGCGCATCGCGGTGCTGGTCGCGATCATCGTCGCCCCGCTGGGGCTGGTGATCGGCGCGACCGCAGGCTACCTGGGCGGCGTGGTGGACGAGATCCTGATGCGGATCACGGACATCTTCCTCGCCTTTCCCGGCCTGATCCTGGCGCTTGCCTTCGCCGCCGCGCTGGGGCCGGGGATCAACAATGCAATCATCGCCATCGCCTTGACCGCATGGCCCCCCATCGCTCGGCTTGCCCGGGCCGAGGCGCTGACCGTGCGCCGCTCGGATTATATCGCCGCCGTCAGGCTTCAAGGCGCACCGGCGCGCCGGATCATCTTTCGCCACGTGATCCCGATCTGCCTGCCTTCGGTGACAGTACGTGTAACCCTGAACATGGCCGGCGTGATCCTGACGGCAGCGGGCCTTGGATTCCTTGGCCTCGGCGCACAGCCGCCTCACGCGGAATGGGGCGCGATGGTCGCCGTCGGGCGGCAGTTCATGTTCGACCACCCGTGGGTGGTCGCCGCGCCCGGCATTGCCATCGCCATCATCAGCCTGGCGTTCAACCTGTTCGGCGACGCGCTGCGCGACACCCTGGACCCGAGGCTCGGATGACCGAAACACCACTTGCCACCGTATCCAACCTGAGGATCACGTTCCCGGGCCGCCACGTCGCCGTCGAAGCGGTCCGCGGCGTGTCCTTCACCCTTGGCCGGGAAAAGCTGGGCATCGTCGGGGAATCCGGCTCGGGCAAAAGCATGACCGGGCGCGCGCTGATGCGGCTTCTGCCCGGCTCGGCGCGGATGACCGCGAAGGAACTGCGCTTCGGGGACACGGACCTGCTGACCGCCAGCGAACGGCAGATGTGCCGGCTGCGCGGGCGTCACATGGCGATGATCCTGCAGGACCCGAAATACTCGCTGAACCCGGTGGTCACGGTCGGCCGCCAGATCACCGAAACCTATCTGCGCCACCGCAGGAACAACCGCCGCGAGGCGCGCGACTATGCGTTGCGGATGCTCGAGGCGGTCAAGATCCGCAATCCCGAGCGGGTGTTCGGCCAGTACCCGCACGAGGTGTCAGGCGGCATGGGCCAGCGCATCATGATTGCAATGATGCTTGTCGCCGAACCCTCGATGCTGATCGCGGACGAGCCGACCTCGGCGCTCGACGTGACGGTGCGGTTCGAGATCATGCAGCTTCTGGACGAACTGATCGCGCAGCGGCAACTGGGCGTGCTGTTCATCAGCCACGACCTGAACCTGGTGCGCCGCTTCTGCGACCGGGTCCTGATCATGTACGCCGGACAGGTCGTCGAAGAGATCGAGGCCGACCGGCTGGACCAAGCGGAACATCCCTATACCCGCGGGCTGCTGGATTCGATGCCACGGATCCATTCCCCACGGGGCCGGTTGCCCGTGCTGCAACGCGACCCCGCTTGGCGCGAAACCGCAGCGACGGTGCGGACATGAGGGAAGTGCGTGTCGAGAACCTGACCGTCGAGTTCGGCGATGACCGCAACCGGGTGCGCGCGGTGGATGACGTGTCCTTCACGATCGAGCCGGGCGCCTGCTTCGGGCTGGTGGGCGAGTCCGGCTGCGGCAAGTCGACGATCCTGCGCGTGCTGGCGGGCCTGAACCACGATTACGGCGGCACGGTCAGCCTGGGCGGCGAACCGGTGCCGCCGAAACGGGACAAGGCCTATTTCAAGAAGGTCCAGATGGTCTTTCAGGACCCGTACGGCTCGCTTCATCCGCGCAAGACGGTCTACAGCCAGATCATCGGACCGATCCTGATCCACAAGCTCGACCGCGCCGAACAGCGCATGGACGAAGCCCTTGCCGCCGTCGGCCTCGGGCCGTCATTCCGGTTCCGCTATCCACACCAGTTGTCCGGCGGCCAACGCCAGCGCGTCGCCATCGCCCGTGCGCTGGTGCTGGAACCCGAAGTGCTGCTGCTGGACGAACCAACCTCAGCGCTGGACGTGTCGGTGCAGGCCGAGATCCTGAACCTGCTGGCCGACCTGCGCGAGGAACGGCGCCTGACCTACCTTCTGGTCAGCCACGACCTGGCCGTCATCACCCACCTTTGCGAACACCTGGCCGTCATGGACCAGGGCCGCATCGTCGAGCACCTGACCCGCGAACAACTGGTCCGAAGCGAGACCGACCATCCCTCGACAAGGCGGCTGCTGGACGCGACCGAAGAACTGGGCGAAGGCCCGGCCGGTCCCTCCGAGACCATCCCAAGCCGTAACGGAGCCCGCGCATGAAGATCACCGATATCGAGACGCACCTGATCCAGGTTGGCGCACGACCCGGCATGTCCACATCTCAACCCGGCGAGGCGGATTTCCGTGGCAGCCGGAACTGGCTTTTCATCAAGGTTCACACGGACGAGGGCATCTACGGCGTCGGCGAGGGCAGTGGCTGGCCACGGGTGATCGCGGCGGCGGTGCAGGACCTGCGCCACGTCCTGATCGGCGAGGACCCGGCCCATATCGACCGGCTGTGGCACAAGATGCTGCTGGCCAGCATGGGGCATGGCCAGACCGGCACCGTCGGCGGCGGCGCGATGACCGCCATCGAGATGGCGCTGTGGGATATCAAGGGCAAGGCTCTGGGCCAGCCAGTGTGGAACCTGCTGGGGGGACGCTTTCGCGACAAAGTCCCTGTTTATGGCCATGCGAAAACGGCAAAGCGCGCGCAGGAACTGATCGAACGCGGCTACCGCGCGGCCAAGGTCGCCTTTACCGGCGCAGTCGACCTGGATGCGGTCTGGGAAGTGCGCGAGGCGATGGGGCCGGAGCGTGACGTGATGGTGGACGCGCACGGCCCGTCTTGGATGACCACGCAGGATGCCATCCTTGTCGGCCGCGAACTGGAAAAGATGGATCTGCTGTTCTACGAGGACCCGATCGCGCCCGAGCACTGGCAGGGCTATCGGCGCCTGCGCGACGCGCTCGACCTGCCACTGGCGGCGGGAGAGCGGGTCAGCAACATCTTCAATATCCGTCCGCTGATCGAGGAAGAACTGGTCGACGTCATCCAGCCCGACACCGGCCGCGCCGGAGGCATCACCCAGATGCGCAAGATGGCCGCAATGGCCGAGGTGCACGGGATCACACTGGCCCCACATTCCGGCTCGCTTGGCCCCATCGCCGAGTTCGCTGCGCTGCACGTCATGGCCACGGTGCCGAACGCGCTGATGCTGGAACGGCTCGAGTTCGACTGGCCAGGCCGCTACGAGGTCGTCACGCCCGTGCTGAAGGTGGCCGACGGGTGCCTGCCAGTTCCCGAGGCGCCCGGGCTGGGCGTGGACTTCATTGTCGATGAGGTCGCCAAGTATCCCTCGGTCCGCAACGTCACCGACATTCCCGCAGACGACGGC
>JBFHFG010000420.1:0-3679 GCA_041583815.1 Halovulum sp. | reverse complement strand
GACACGGCCCGAGGGCGCGGCCTTTTGCCCGTTGTCGCGCACGATTACCAACATGGGTCAGACCTTTCCGCCTGTCGCGGTGCTGGCGCTTGCGGTGCCGGTCCTGGGGTTCGGGGCAGGGCCCACGCTGGTCGCGCTGTTCCTCTACGGCATGCTGCCGATCTTCGAGAACGCGGTTCCCGCCCTGTCCACACTGCCGCCCACGACGATGGAGGCAGCGCGCGGCATCGGTCTCAACCGCCGCCAACGGCTGGTTCAGGTCGAACTGCCGCTTGCCCTGCCGGTGATCCTGACCGGTATCCGGCTGTCAGTGGTGATCGCACTTGGCACTGCCACCATCGGCTCGACCGTCGCGGCGCGGACCCTGGGCGAGGTGATCATCGCCGGGTTGCTGACGAACAACACCGCCTATGTCCTGCAGGGCGGGCTGATCGTGGGGCTGTTCGCCGTGCTGATCTACGACGCACTGGTCCAGATCGAGGTCCGGCTGTCCCGCCGAATGGGCCTCGCGCAGCCCGCCTAAACAGCACTGCAGCAAGCCCGATCACAGGGCCGGTACCTCCACCTGACACCCTTTGAAAGCAGGCGTTTCGCGCCGCTACGGGCGACGCATCAGATCAACCGCCGCCACATTATTAGTATTACAACTATACCCGATATATCCCGTACTTGTAATAATGTGCTTGACAGATTTTTGCCGGTTCCCCAAAACTGATGCCTACAAGACCCGCCACGCGGACCGGGATGTCGGTGCTTTCCGACCCCGCGCCGCCAAACGCGGGCAAAGCTGCAAACCCAGCTTCATCCAAGGGGAGGATCATGAAAAATATCTTCAATAGCAGGCTTTTGAGCCTTGTGCTTTCGACAGCGGTCTCGACAACCGCGCTGGCCGATACGCCACCGAACATGCTGGTCATCGGCACCGATGTCAGCGCCATTCCGACGCTCGATCCGGCCGCGCTGAACGCCCGCACCGTGTCGGAACTTGTCTCGAATCTGTATGACCGCCTTGTACAGCTGGATCCCGATGACCTGCAGACGGTGCAGCCGATGCTCGCCGAAAGCTGGACCGTGGCCGAGGATGGCACGTCCATCACCATCAAGATCCGCGAGGGCATGACGTTCGCCAGCGGCAACCCGATAACCGCCGAAGACGCGGCGTGGAGCATCCAGCGCGTCATCCTGATGGGCCAGGTCGGCGCCACCGACTTCCGCCTGTGGGGCTTCTCGCCCGAGAACGTCAAGGATCTTGTCCGCGCCGAGGATGCCCAGACTCTGGTAATCGACCTGCCCGAACAGGTCAGCACGGACCTGGTGCTGTTCTCGCTGGCCGGATCTTCGATGGGGATCATCGACAGCAAGGAAGCGATGGAGAACGAGGTCGACGGCGACCTGGCCGCCGCCTGGCTGAAGGGCAATGCCGCCGAAAGCGGCCCGTTCAGTCTGGTCGAATGGCGCCCCAACGACCTGGTCATGACCCAGCGCAACGACAACTACTGGCAGGGCGCGCCCGAGATGCAGCGCGTGATCATGCGCCACGTCCCGGAATCGGGGAACCTGCGCCTGCAGCTTGAGAACGGCGACGTGGACATCGGCCACTACGTTGGCGCCGGCGACCTCGAGGCGCTGGCCGTGAACGAGGACATCGAGATCCAGAACACGCCCGGGTTCGGTTTCTACTACATCGCGCTGAACCAGAAGGACCCCGACCTGTCCAAGCCGAAGGTCCGCGAGGCGTTCCGCCACATGCTGGACTGGCGCGGACTGGCCGAGGCGAACATGCGCTTCAACGGCACGCCCTGGCAGTCGATCATCCCGCAGGGCATGGCCGGCGCCCCCGCCGAGTTCGAGGCGCATTACGAGTACGATCCGGAAAAGGCCAAGGCGCTTCTGGCCGAAGCCGGGTATCCGGACGGCCTGAAAAAGACCCTCTATCCCGCCGGTGACACGCATCTGCTGAACGTGGAATCGCTGCAGGCAACAGCCGCCCTGGCCGGGGTCGAACTGGAAGTCGTGCCGGGGAACCACGTGCCCGAATTCCGCGCGCGCGAGTTCGAGGTCTACATGGGCAACTCCGGCGGGCGTCTGCCAGACCCGTTCGCGACGGCGACGCATTACGCCTACAACCCCGACAACTCGGACGAGGCGCAGCTGAGCGGCTACTACATGTGGCGGACGGCGTGGGACGTACCCGAGCTGACGGCGCTGACCGATGCGTCCAAGCGCGAATCCGACCCCGAGAAACGGCGCGCCATCTTCGAAGAAATGGATAAGCTTTACCGCGAACTCTATCCGTCGCTGATCGTGTTCTACCAGCGGATCGACCCCTATGTCGTCCGGTCGAACATCGAGGGCTATATCGGGCACCCGACGTGGACCACGCGCTGGGACCAGGTCACCAAGAACTGAGCCTGGCAGCGTGTCGAAGACAAAAGAAACAGGGGACGGCGAATGACGGACGCACCGAACGTTCTGGCCATCGGGCGTGGTTTCATGCCCACCCCCTCCCGGTTGCGCGCCCTTGCGTGGCGCGCAGCCTCGGTCGCCCTGACCCTGGTGGGGCTGCTGGCCTTGACCTTCTTCATCGGGCGCCTTCTGCCCGCCGATCCGGTGCTTGCTGTGACCGGCTTCGAGGTCGACCGCGAAACCTACGACAAGGTCTACCGGGAACTGGGGCTGGACAGGTCCGTCTGGCAGCAGTTCCTGTCCTACATGGGCGGGGTGCTGCAAGGCGACCTTGGCCAGTCGACGACGACCGGGCAGCCGGTGGTCAAGGACCTGGCCCGCGCCTTCCCCGCGACGCTGGAACTGGCGCTTGCGGCGGCGATCGTCGGCTCGGTCATCGGCATACCGCTGGGCATCGCCGCGGCGGTGAACCGCGGCGGCTGGATCGACCATGTCGCGCGCGTGATCGGCCTTGCCGGCTATTCGATCCCGATCTTCTGGATGGGGCTGATGGCGCTGTTCATCTTCTATGCAAAGCTCAACTGGGTGGGCGCATCGGGGCGGGTGGACGTCTATTACGAGGGGCTGGTCCCGCCGGTCACCGGCCTGCTGCTGGTCGACTCGATCATCGCCGGTGACTGGACCGTTCTGCGCAGCGCACTGTCGCATATCGTGCTGCCGGCCTCGGTGCTGGGGTACTATTCGACCGCCTATATCAGCCGCATGACCCGCAGCTTCATGCTGGAGCAGCTGAGTCAGGAGTACATCATCGCCGCCCGCGCCAAGGGCCTCAGCCGGAACGCGGTGATCTGGCGGCATGCGTTCAAGAACATCCGCGTGCAGCTTCTGACTGTGATCGCGCTGGTCTTCGGCGGTCTGCTGGACGGCACCGTGCTGATCGAGACCGTCTTCGGCTGGCCCGGCGTCGGCCAGTACCTGACCCGCGGCCTGCAATTCAACGACATCAACATCGTGATGAGCACCGTCCTGATGATCGGCGTGCTTTTCCTCGCTGTGAACACCGCATCGGACTGGCTTTACCGCCGACTCGATCCCCGGACGCGATAGGGCAGGCGCAATGGCAGACTCGACAACAACGCCGACCCCCAGGTCGCTGCCCGCGTGGCGCGCCTGGCTGGAAATTGACACACCCGAAAGCGTGCGCCAGGCCAGCCTGCAAGAGATCTGGCGCAAGGTTCTGCACTTCCGCGGCCAGACGCTGGGCATGATCGGG
>JBFHFG010000419.1:0-3687 GCA_041583815.1 Halovulum sp. | reverse complement strand
GTGCCGATGCCGGGCAGCGCGCCGATCACGGTTCCGATCCCGGCCGAGCGCAGGATCGTCGGCAGCAGGCCGCGCGCCTCGCGCAGGGTGAAGTCATTGTCCGCCGCGTCGGAGTTGGCGTCGGGAGCGGCCGTGGCCTTGCGCGCGTGGATGCGTTCCTCGATCGAGACGAACACCTCGCCCAGAACCAGCACACCAAGGATCGCCGAGGTCATCGGGATGCCGTTACCAAGGGCCAGCACGCCGCCCGTCATGCGCGGCCCGTACCCGGATATGGACGAGCCGACGAGCGCCAGAAGCATGCCCAACCCGCCGACCATAAGACCTTTCGTCACCGACTTGCCCGCGACCGCGGCCATGAACGAGAGCGACAGGATGATCAGCGCCGCTTTCTCGGGCAGATCGAGTGCCGCTTCGATAAGCACCGCCAGCGTGGGCGCGGCGATGAACAGCGCCAGATCCGATATGCTGTCACCGCTGACCGACGAGAAATGCGCGATCTTCAGCGCCTTTCGCCCTTGCCCGCGCCGGGCCATCGGGTAGCCGTCCAACGTCGTCAGATAGGCGTCCGGCGTGCCGGGAGTGTTGAACAGGATCGCCGGAACCGCCCCGCCGACCGTCGAGCCCTTCATGATCCCGATCAGAAAGCCGAGAATGGGCAACAGCGCATCATTGCCCGTTCCGAAGGTCGAGACCAGAACCGGCAGGGCAATTGCCATTGCAAAAGGTCCGTTCAGACCCGGTGTCGCCCCTATGATGATGCCAAGGACAAGCCCGGCAAGAACCATGACAATCGGTAACCACACAAAACCGGTGTCGTCGAAAAACACGGCTGTGATGCCGCGCAGGATGTATTCGAGCGCTAGATCCATTTCAGTAATCCGCGTTTGGCGGCAGCTGAACGTTGGTGAGCGCCACGTCGAAGACCAGGATCAGCACCGCGATCAGCGCAGTCGTCACCAGAACCGAGCGGAAGCGGAAGTGCCCCTCGGCCCAGGTGATCAACGACACGCCCAGCACGAACCCACCCGAGACGAACCCCGCGTATTTGTACGGCACTGTATCGAGCAGCTGCCGGTATCCGCGGCTTTCGTCGGTCAGCCACAGGACCAGCGGGCCGGCCCACCACATCAAGGCAAGCGAGGTGCAAAGAATAGCGGCCAACCCCGCCAGAAAGCGCAGGTTGGCAACGGTCAGCCTTGGATAGTCTTCAAGGGGCGCAGGCGTCGGCCGCAGCAGACCCGAGACAAGCTGGATGGCTGCCATCAGACCGATGAACCCTGTCAGCATGACCGGGAAGAACGCATCCCCCGGCACAGTCTTGCCGCCGGGGGTGGTGTCGGTGATGCCGCCCTTGATGTCCGCCGGAAACCAGATGAACAGGGCGAACGCCGCGAACAGAAGCCCGACCAGGCCGATGCCGGTTTCCCATCTGCGTATCATGACGAGCCTCCGTCCGCGGTTGCGATCACTGCGAGAACTTTGCGAGCAGCGCCTCGTGGGCGGCCAACTGTCCGGCCAGTTCTTCCGTCAACGCGTCGCCACGGATCACGACCGCTGCGGGGGGATACTGCTTGGCAATGAATTTCGCGGTGTCCGAGTTTTCGTCGGTGATCACCTCGATGACGGCGTCGGCAATCGCGGCCCGTGCTTCGTCCGGCAGGCCGGCCGGTGCGGCCAGAACGAACTTGAAGCCGAAGGTGGTGTCCTCGCCCAGATCGGACAGCGTCTGGCCCGTCGGGTTCTGCACCAGCGGATCGGATTCGGCGGACAGCAGGATAACAAGCTCTCCGGCAGCGACCAGGGGGCCTTGCGCGCCGCCGCCCCAGGCCAGGTCGGCGTCTTGTGCGACCAGCGCGTTCACGCCCGAACGCCCGCCTTCGCCGCGCGTGTGGTTCACGTCGATACCAAGCAGGTCGGCGATCACTTCCGAGGCCAGCTGTGTCTGTGCCGAGTAGTTAGACCAGACGATGGTCTCGCCCGCCTCGGCCGCGGCCGTGACATCCGCCATCGTGGTCCAGCCACTGTCGGCGCGCGCGATCACGCCGGTCTGCGAGGCGGCGGTCGTGGTGATGTAGGTGAAATCGTCCAGCGACAGCTGATCGTTTCCAATCGAGGCGAACGTGAACGTCGTGTCGAGCGCAAGGCCGATGGTCAACCCGTCGGCAGGCTCATTCTTCAGGCTTGCGGCCATCACCGCGCCGCCGGCGCCGCCCATGTTCTCGGGGATGATGCGCCAGCCGCGCCGGTCCTCGATTTCAGCGACCAGGGTCCGCGCCTGGGTGTCCGTGCCGCCACCGGCACCGAACCCGATCAACAGACGGATTGGCCCAGAGGGTTCCCAGTCGGCCAACGCCGGGCCGGCGCCGATGGACAAAGCGATAGCGGTCGCGGCGACGCCGCGTGCAAGACGGTTGGATTTCATGAGTGGTCTCCTGTTGGGGGCGTTGTTGTCTGCTCACTCTCCGAACGATCGTCGGAATTCGAGCGGTCGGTGGTCGGGGGGGATCTGGATCCTCTGGTAGCTGGCAGGGCGGTCGCCCAGCGTGTAGCTGGACACCTCCCATGTCAGGTTCGCCGAGCCCTCGTCACGCATGAGCTGCGCGGCTGGGTGCGGCGCGAAACTGCCGATGCGGACCTTGCTTTCCGAGCGGAGCGTGGGCGCCCCATGGCAGCTTTCGATGTGACGGTGCACTGAGAACCCGGCGAAATCCGCCAGCGGTCGCCCAAGCAGCCCGCGCCCGTGTTCCGCCGGAATGAACACTTCCGAGTATACCGGAGGCTCCACCCCGATCTGCAGAAGGCGTTCGAAACGCACGATGTTGTCAGTTTGAAGGAACTGCCGCCACGGGCCGTCCCGGTCGTCCATTTCGACGGACAGCGTACGGACCTTCGGCAAGATCAGATTTCCGGTGTCCGCTTCACGAAACCGGAAGACGAAAACATCCGTCTCGCTGACCGCGCGGTCCGCGACCACGGTGCCCCGTCGTGGCGCACGCGTGACAAGTCCGCGCTTCTGAAGATTGGTCAGTGCCTTCTGGACCGTGCCCAGGCTGACACCGACCTGTTCCGCAAGGGATTTGTCAGA
The DNA here is from genome assembly GCA_041583815.1 of Halovulum sp. Taxonomy (GTDB): domain Bacteria; phylum Pseudomonadota; class Alphaproteobacteria; order Rhodobacterales; family Rhodobacteraceae; genus Halovulum. Next base: position 599 of record JBFHFG010000419.1, on the reverse strand, counting down.
CGGAAGCTGCAAGCCGGGTTGAAGGGCGCCCTCCAGGATCATGCGCGCCAGCGCTTCCTGAAGTCGAGCGTATTTCGCATCACCACCACGCTCAACCGCGTGGGACAACGTTTGCGCAAGGGCCGCTTCCGTGTGCATCGAATCACCTCCTTCACGCATATGATACATATTTAATGGACTAATGATATGTATTATATAGCAAGCCTCGATGAATCCCTCACATTCGTCTCGCAAGAGCTCAAGCGATGAGCCCGGCCAAGAAGAAAGGCATGATCCGCGCAAGGTGCTGAGTTGGCGGCTCTCCAATACGATGCACGCCGACTTTTGCGTCGACGCCTTGAACGAGGCCATCGCCCGGTTCGGCCCGCCCGTGATCATGAACACCGATCAGGGGTCGCAGTTCAAAGGACCGGCCTGGGTCATCACAACGGCTCTGGCGATCCCTGAAACAGGAAGCGGTCTATCTCGAGGTAATCCAGGATGGCTGCCTGGCACGGCAAGTGATCAGCAACTGGATGACGTTCTACGACACCGAGCGGCCCCATTCCTCCCTTGAACGTACAACGCCAAAGGAAGCATGTTGGCATAGTCGTGATCAG
>JBFHFG010000418.1:0-3696 GCA_041583815.1 Halovulum sp. | reverse complement strand
CGATCGTCTCGGTGCCAATGGCCATCGCGCCGACCGCCTGAATGCCGCCCAGAACATAGATCTCGTGCGCGCCGCCGAGGTGCATCGCCGCGATCACCGCCGGGTTCGGCTTGCCCCCGAAGGGCGGCGTACAGGCGATGATGCGCGGCACGCCGGCGACCTTGGCCGTCGCGACCGACATGTGGGCGCTGGCGACCATCGGGAACTTGCCGCCGGGGACGTAGCAGCCCACCGACTGCACCGGGATGTTCTTGTGACCGAGGATCACCCCCGGCAACGTCTCGACCTCGATATCCAGCATCGAGTCCCGCTGCGCCTGGGCGAACTTTGTCACCTGTTCCTGCGCGAACCTGATGTCGGCCAGCTCCCGCTGAGAAAGCTGGCCGATCAGGGCGTCAATCTCGTCCTGGGTCAGGCGGAAACTGGCGGGGGTGTACTTGTCGAACTTCTCGCTCAGCTCGCGCACGGCGGCGTCCCCGCGCGCCTCGATATCGGCCAGCGTGGCCTCGACCACGGCCCGGACCTTGGCATCATCCTCGGCCCGGTCAGCCTCGGGTTTGCCGCGTTTCAGGTACTCGATCGTCATGTCCCGGTTTCCTCTTCAGGCCGTTGCGCCTTCGGGGCGCGGAGGCTCTTTCTCACCACGGTCGAAGGCCTCCCAACCCTCGCCGTTGAAAACGTCGACGCCCAGCTGGGCCAGCACATGGGGAAAGTCGACCATCACCCAGTTGTCGGTGATACGGCCATCCTCGACCTTCCAGAAATCCATGTAGCGAATCTCGACCCGCTTGCCGGTCGGCGCGACGCCCATGAACTCGCCCGCGTGGGTGGCTTCCTGGCGACCGAAGGCTGCGGCCCATTCGCCCATGAACAGCCGTGCCTCGTCGATGCAGGTCTTGTCCTTGAACGCGGCCTGGAACGGGCGTTGCCAGTTGTCCTGGAATTCCTTCAGTCCGGTCTTGGTGCCGCAGCCCTGATTGCCCATCCAGCGGAAGCTTTCCGCGAAGAACTGACCGATATCGTCAATGCGGTGATCGTTCAGACCGTCCACCATGCCCTCGATGACGGCGCGGGTTTCTTCCGTCTTGCTCATGTCGGTGCCACGGCTCAGCGCGGCCTGTTCGGGTCTGGAACCCTTCATTGTCCTGTCCTTTCATCCTGTATGCCTGTCCGTCGGAAACGGGCGGGGCGCTGGATGAAGTCGCGGGGCAGCCGGTTCAGCGCCGGGTGACGCGACATGCCCGAGGTGCGGAAATGCCGGCTCATCCCTTCACCGCCCCCGCGGTCAGGCCGCTGACGATCTGGCGCTGGAACACCATCACCAGCAGGAACAGCGGCGCGGTGATCGAGACGGCGGCGGCCACTGCCTCGACCTGGTCGGTGGTTGTCGTCTCGCGGTTGAAATAGCCGGCGATGGCCGGGACCATCGTCATGTTCGACTGGTCCAGCAGCAGCGAGGTCACGAGGAAGTCGTTGTACCCCAGCAGGAAGCTGAACAGCCCCGTGGTGATCACCCCTGGCCACATGACCGGCATGATCACCCAGCGGAAGGCCTGGAAATGGGTGCAGCCATCAACGCGGGCGGCCTCATCCAGTTCAGCCGGGATGTTCTGGAAGAAGCTGCGCAGCATCCAGATCGTGAACGGCTGGTTGATGGCCACCAGCACCGCGATCACCGCCAGCGGCTGGCCGTACAGGGTGGGCGCGTTCTCGCCCAGGATCGGGCGCAGGATCTCGGCCGAGTTGATGAACACCGGCAGGTAGCCCGCGACCAGCACCGAATGCGGCAGCGCCCGGAAGATCAGCGCGATGATCAGGATCCAGAACGCCAGGTTCGATCCCGCGCGCGCCAGCGCATAGCCTGCCAGCGTGCCCACGGTCAGCGAGACCAGGACCACGCCCAGCGTCACCTGCATCGAGTTGACGAAGTTGCGCCAAAAGGCGTTTTCGACCCAAACGGCGCGGTAATGCTCGGTGGTCATGCCCAGCAGGGGGTCCAGCCCCAGCGCGCCGTTCAGCATGCCCATGACGGGCGGCAGGATGACAAAGCTCAGCACCACGAACCCCAGGCCCAGCGCCGCGACGGCGACCATCCAGCCCAGCACTGGCGGGATCACCGCGCCAAGGCGTGCAACCAGCAAGGGCAGACCGCGCAATGCCGCGCGGTATGTCAGCCACAGCACGCCCGCGATCGCCAGCAGGTCCAGGACCGTCAATCCCTTGCCCTGCGCCCGCGTCTCGGGGCCGAAGACTACGGCCAGCGGGTTGGCGGCAAAGGCGTCGATGGGAACCTTGAAGCTCATCACCGCGATCCAGAAGATCGGAAAGGCGGCCAGCAGGCACCAGAAGGCCAGGAACGCGGCCGAGGACAGGCGGAGCGACAGCGGCTGGCGCAGGGCTTTCGGCGTATCGGACATCAGTGGGCCCCCTTGTGGTCGCGCCAGGTCCGGCGCAGCAGCGGGATCAGCAGGATCACGATCCCGACCATCGTCAGCATCGCCGAGGCCGAGGCCCGGCTGACAGAACGGTTGCCCGCATCGTCCGGCGTCAGCAGGTCATAGGTCAGGTACTGCAACGAGATCACGTGCGCCTCGGAGCGGAAACCGATGATCTCCTCGAAGACCCGATAGGCATCCATCAGGTGGATCAGCGCGATGAACACGATCAGCGGCATCAGGTGCGGGATCACGACATAGCGCAACCGCTCGAACCGTGAGGCACCGTCGATAATCGCCGCTTCGACCGCGTCCTGGTTCACCCCCTGAAGCCCCGCGTAGAAGACAACGAAGGCGAAGGGCGCGACGTGCCAGACGCGATAGAACAGCATCAGCAGTTCGATGCTCCAGCCCTGTGCGAAGACGGCGATGTCCTCGCCGGTCCAGCCCTCGATCGTCCGCGTCAGGATGCCGTCGCCGACGAACAGCCAACGGATCGCCAGCGCACCGATGACCGGGGTGATGATGAACGGCAGCAGCGATACGAAGATCACCTGCCCCCGGAACGCCTTGGCGGTGTTGTTGACCGCCAGCGCGATCACCAGCCCCACGAGGATCACCAGCGGCAGCGTAATGAAGGTGAAGGTCAGCGTGAAACGCAGCGCCCGCCAGAAATCGATGCTCATCAGCCCGCCGTAGTCGAAACTGGCGATGGCATCCCAGGCGCGGGCGGGCTCCAGCACGTTGCGATAGCTTTGCAGACCGACGAAGGTCGTCGTGGTCTGGACCTTGCCGTCCGCGTCCAGCATCGGCTGCGTGCGCAACTCGGTTACACAGGTCTGCTCCAGGAAACCGGGGGTGCAGGTCTCGACCTCGACGGTCTCGATCACCGGCTGCGTCAGGTAGAAGCTCTGCAGGAACACGCTGACCAGGGGGGCGGCGATGAACAGCAGCATCATCACGATCGAAGGCGCGACGAAGGCGGCGAAGGTCTTGAACTTCATGGGCCTGCCCCTGCGGTGAAAGGTGAACGGATCGGGTGGCCCCGCCCCGGACGTGCCGGGGCGGGGGGCAGCGTCACTTCAGGACGCCGGCTTCCTTGGCGGCAGTCACATACTCGGCCTCGACGGCGGCCAGGGCCTCTTCGGCAGTGCGTTCGCCGGTGAAGAACCCGGGCAACTGGTTGCCAAGCGCCGAGTGCATCAGCCCCATCTGCGTGGTCGAGGGATAGGCCGGCGGCGGAGGCGTGGACGTCGCCGTG
>JBFHFG010000417.1:0-3696 GCA_041583815.1 Halovulum sp. | reverse complement strand
GCATGCTGGTCGGCCCCGCCTCGACCAAGGAAGAGATCGAGGCTTACGCTGCCCGGATCCGCCACGACCCGCACGACTTCATTGCCCAGCCGACGTTGGCCCTGTCGACCTCGCCGACCTTCGTCGACAGTGGGCTGGCGCCGCGCCATGTCGATCTGCGCCCGTATTGCCTGGTGGGCGAGACGGTGCATCTGACCCCCGGCGGGCTGACCCGCGTCGCCATGCGCGAGGGGTCGCTGGTGGTGAACTCGTCGCAGGGCGGCGGGGTCAAGGACACCTGGGTTCTGGCGGGGTGATGACATGCTGAGCAGGACCGCGGAAAACCTCTACTGGACAGCCCGCTACATGGAGCGGGCCGATTGCGCCGCCCGGCTGCTGGAAATGGGCTACCGGATGCAGCTGATCCCGACCGCCGATGGCGGGTTCGCCAGCGAATGGAACTCTGTGCTGACCGCCGCCGGCGCCCGCGACGGCTTCGAGGAGCGGTACGGCGAGGCGGTCGAGCGCAACGTCGTCAGTTTCCTGGTGTTCGATTCGGCCAACCCCTCCAGCATCAAGAGCTGCCTCACCGCCGCGCGGAACAATGCCCGCGCGGTGCGCACCGCCCTGACCACCGAAGTGTGGGAGGCGCTGAACAGGGCCTACCTGGAATTCCAGGACCTGGAACGCACGCCCCGCTCGGAACTGTCGCTGCCGCAGATCTGTGACTGGACAAAGCGTCAGGCGGCGCTGCTGCGCGGCGCGCATGACAACACCCAACTTGAGAACGAGGGCTTCCGCTTCTTCAACATGGGCTACGCGGTCGAGCGGGCGGACAACACCGCGCGGCTGCTGGACGTGAAATACTACGTGCTGCTGCCCACGATCGACATGGTCGGCGGCGGGGTGGACAACTACCAGTGGATGACGCTGCTGCGCGCGCTGTCGGCGCACCGCGCCTATCACTGGGCATATGGCGGCGACTATGCGCCCAGCCGGATCGCGCATTTCCTGATCCTGAACCGGGCTTGTCCCCGTTCGCTGGTGTATTGCGTCAACGCCGCCGAAACGCACCTGACCGAACTCAGCCGCGCCACCGGGCATCGGACCGCCGCCAATGATGCGGCCGCCGCCCTGCTGGCCGAACTTGCCGAGGCGAACATCGACGATGTCGTGCACGACGGCCTGCACGAATTTCTGGGCGGCTTCATCCGGAAGAACGCCGACCTGGGGCAGAAGATCGCCGACAGCTATCTTTTCGGAAAGGTCTGACCGATGCGCCTGATCGTCGAGCACAGCACCTGCTACCGGTTCGAAACTCCGCGCAAGCGGGTGATCCAGAGCCACCGGCTGACACCTGTCGGCACCGATGCACAGATCATCCACGACTGGTCCGTGGTGGTCGAGGGCGCGCATTTCGGCGCCGCCTTCACCGACGGCGCGGGCAACCGCGTCAACACGATGACGCTGCCCGGCCCGGTGGACGACATGACCGTCACCGTCCGCGGCGAGGTCGAGACCACCGACACGGCCGGCGTCCTGCGCGGCCTGCACGAGACGATCGCCCCGCCGGTCTACCTGCGCGAGACATGGGCCACCGCCGCCGGCGTCGGCCTGCTGGAACTTTGCGAGAAGTTGCAGGCGCCGCGCGGCACACTGAACGCTGCGCACGAGATGTCGGCCCTTGTCGCGGACGAGATCGCCTATACCCCCGGCGCGACCGAGGCCGAAATGACCGCCGCCGAGGTGGTCGAACTGGGCAAGGGCGTCTGCCAGGACCAGGCGCAGGTGCTGATCGCCATCGCCCGGATCCGCGGCACCCCGGCGCGCTATGTCACCGGCTACTTGCTGGCGGGCGAGGACACCAACGGCGACGAGGCCAGCCACGCCTGGGCTGAGCTTTACGTGCCGAACCTTGGTTGGGTCGGCTTCGACCCCGCGAACCAGAATTGCCCCGACGAACGCTATATCCGCGTGAGTTCCGGGCTGGACGCGCTTGACGCCGCGCCGATCCGGGGGATTTCGCTTGGCGCGGGCGAGGAAAGCATGGATATTCAGGTCCGCGTGGCCACCCAGCAGTAGGCGGGCCCCCCGGGCAGGATGATCTGATGACGTATTGCGTGGGCCTGCTGCTCAAGGCAGGCATGGTTTTTCTTTCGGACACCCGCACCAACGCGGGCGTCGACAACATCGCGACCTATCGCAAGCAGTTCGTCTTCTGCGAACCGGGCGAGCGGATCATCGTGATCCAGACCGCAGGCTCGCTCTCGGTCACGCAGACGGTGATCGCGAAGATCAACGAATCCATCGAGGATCCCGACGCCAGCCCCGACAGCTCGATCATGCTGGCGCCCACCATGCTGCGCGTGGCCGAGATGGTCGGCCAGATGCTGTCCGACGTGTCCGCCGACATTTCGGCCAAGATCGGCCGAATGAGCCAGTCGGCCACGGCGTCGATGATCATCGGCGGCCAGCGCAAGGGCGGTGCGCCGCGCATGTTCATGCTGTACCCCGAGGGCAATTTCATCGAGGCGACCGAGGATACGCCCTATCTTCAGATCGGCGAGCACAAGTACGGCAAGCCGATCCTGGATCGGGTGGTGACGCCCGACACCACGCTCGAGGATGCGCGCAAGGTGGCGCTGCTGTCGATGGATTCGACCCTGCGCTCGAACCTGTCGGTCGGCATGCCACTGGACCTGCTGGTTGTCCGCAAGGACGAATGCGACATCGGCGAACAGACCCGGATCGAGCCGAACGACCCGGATTTTCGCGCCATGTCAGAGGCATGGTCGGTTGCGCTGCGCGACAGTTTCGGCGCGGTGCCCTGACTGCCGGCATAGTCCCTTCACCCCCGATGGGGGATCCCAGCCGATAGACGACCCGCGCGATCACGTACTTTGCGGGCAAGGCAATGTATCGTAGCATTGGAATATGTTGGTCCGGAAGCAGCGGTACTCCAGCCGGGCAAGGGCCATTTGTTCCAGGGGGGATTCAATGTCGCGCAAGACCGCGTCGGAAATACCAGCGTTGCCCGATCCGTTGTCCGCATTCGCTGCCGTTGACGGGCTGCGCGAGTCCAGTCTGAAGGCGCTGTCGATGCTGGGCACGAACTGGATGTACAACGTCTCGGGGTTCACCACCGAGGTTGCCCAGTTCCTCAGCGAACGCCTGCAACAGGATCTCCAGCTTCAACACCGGTTGCTGCACTGCAAGGACATGGACGAACTGCGCCGGGTTCAGGCTGATTTCGTCCGCACCGCACTGGAACAGTACGTGGCCGAAACGGGCAAGCTGGTGCATCTGGGCAGCGACATGGTGACGGGCAAGGTCGCGCAATAGCGCGGCCACGCGTCAGGCGATGGGCCGCAACCGCCCTGTCGCAGACTGTTCCTGCCCGCGCCGGGTGCTGTCGCGCATCACCAGCCGGAACCCCAGGTCGCGCACCGTGCGGCCCGGATCCTCGTCAGCCAGCCGCGCCAGCAGCATGGTCATCGCCTGGCGGCCGATCTCGCGCCGGGGGGTCTGAACCGATGTCAGGGACGGGCAAGCCGTCGCCATCACCGAAATGTCGTTGAACCCGCAGATTCCGAACCGGTCCGGGATCGACAGCCCGCGCCGCTGGCATTCGAACAGAACACCCAGCGCCAGGTCGTCGTTGTTGCACAGCACGGCGTCGGCATCCGGATCGCGGGTCAGCAGTTCGACCAGTTGCTC
>JBFHFG010000416.1:0-3724 GCA_041583815.1 Halovulum sp. | reverse complement strand
TGGCCTGATCCAGTACTACAACGACGCCAGCCCCGAGATGGAGGAGAAGGCGGCCGCAGCCGGCTGGGCCGGGAACGAGCTGACCAACTTCAACCGTGACATCCTGGTCCTGGCCAACCCCGAAATCGCCAACCTGCCCAGCTGGGTCATCGGCCTGGTGGCAGCGGGCGGCCTTGCGGCGGCTCTGTCCACGGCGGCGGGCCTGCTGCTGGCGATCTCGTCGGCTGTGTCCCACGACCTGATCAAGGGGGCGATCAACCCCAACATCAGCGAGCGGGGCGAACTGCTGTCGGCGCGTATCGCGATGGCGGTTGCGATCCTGGTGGCGACCTACCTGGGCCTGAACCCGCCGGGTTTCGCGGCGCAGACGGTGGCACTGGCCTTCGGGCTGGCGGCGGCCTCGATCTTCCCGGCGCTGATGATGGGAATCTTCTCGACGAAGATCAACAATCGCGGCGCCGTGGCGGGGATGTTGGCCGGTCTGCTGACCACCCTTGTCTACATCTTCCTGCACAAGGGCTGGCTGTTCATTCCGGACACCAACAGCTTCACCGATGCGGACCCTCTGCTGTTCACGGTCAAGTCGACCTCGTTCGGCGCGATCGGTGCGGTGATCAACTTCGGCGTGGCCTACCTGGTCGCCGGGATGACGAAGGAAACCCCGCAGGAGATCAAGGAGCTTGTCCGCTCGGTCCGCATTCCGCGCGGCGCGGCGGCTGCCCACGATCACTGATCGGAAAGATCGAAGGGGGCTTCGCGGCCCCCTTCACCCCCGGCGGGAATTTCCCCACATCGGCCGGGCCGCCTTTTAGGATGACTTGAAACACACCTTTCCGGAGCCACCCCGTGTCAGAGCACACCGCCAGCACCACCGAAGGCCTGCTGCGCCATGCGCCCTTCGACCTGCTGCCCGACGCGGTGCGGGAGCGGGTCGCGGCCGAGGCAAGTATCGTTTCCCAGGCTGCAGGCGACGTTCTGTTCCAGCGCGGCGCGCCGCTGGCCGGGCTGTATGTCGTCGATACCGGCATGGTGCAGGCCGAGGCGGCGGGCGGCATCGTCGTCTCGCGGCGCGGTCCGGGGGATATCCTGGGCGAACGGGGGCTGCAGCGCGACGGGCGCGCGCAACTGACCGTCCGCGCGGTCGAGGCATCGACACTGTTCCTGGTTCCGGCGGCGACCTTCCGCAGCCTGGTCGACACGGTCGACCTGTTCCGCGACTGGTTCGCCCGCACCGTCCCCGCCGAGGCCGAGGATGAAGGCCCCTACGCCACCGGTCTGACTGCCCTTCGGGTCGAGGACCTGATGTCGAAGCAGCCGGTGACCTGTCCACCTGACACCTCGATCACCGAAGTGGCGCGGATCATGCGCGACCGCAACATCAACTCCGTCATCGTCACCGACGATGCGGGCCTCGCAGGGATCGTGACCTCTCGCGATCTGACCGGAAAGGTGCTGGCCGAGGGGCTGGGCGGCGACGTGCGCGTCGACAGCATCATGACCCCTGGCCCGATCACCATCACGCCCGGCGCGCTGGGGATCGACGCGCTGGTGGCGCTGGCCGATCACGGCATCAGCCACCTGCCCGTCGAGCGGGACGGCAGGATCGTCGGCATGATCGGTAAGACGGACCTGTTCCGTCGTCAGGCCGCCACCGCCAGCCACATGATCGCCGAGATCGTCGAGGCCGACACCGCCGAGGCGATGGCCGCCGTGGTCGCACGCACACCCAAGCTGCTGGCGCAACTGGTCGCGGCCGGCGTCCGGCACGAGGCGATCAGCCGCCGCATCACCGACGTGACCGACGCCGTCACCCGCCGCTTGCTGACCCTGGCCGAGGCAAGGCTGGGTCAGCCGCCGGTGCCGTACCTTTGGCTGGCTTGCGGCAGCCAGGGCCGGCGCGAACAGACCGGCGTGTCCGATCAGGACAACTGCCTGATCCTGGACGACGCCGCGACCGCAGCCGATGACGGGTATTTCGAGGCGCTGGCCCGGTTCGTCTCGGACGGGCTGAACACCTGCGGGTTCGTCTACTGTCCTGGCGACATGATGGCGACCGTGCCCCGCTGGCGGCAGCCGCGCCGGGTCTGGCGCGACTATTTCGCCGGCTGGATCGCGCAGCCGGACACCGAGGCGCAGATGCTGGCCTCGGTCATGTTCGATCTGCGCCCGATCTCGGGGGCGATGGACCTGTATGGCGAACTGCAGGACGAGACGCTGGCCATGGCCCGGCGCAACTCGATCTTCGTGGCGCACATGATCTCGAACGCGCTGAAGCACACGCCGCCGCTCAGCCTGTTCCGCGGCTTCGCGCTGATCCGCTCGGGCGAGCACAAGAACACGGTCGATCTGAAGCATTCCGGCGTGGTGCCGGTGGTGGACCTGGGACGGGTCTATGCGCTGCAGGGCGGGATCACCGACGCGGGCACCCGCGACCGGATCGTTGCGGCCAGCGGCGCGGGGCTGATCTCGGGCGCGGGGGCGGCGGACCTGCTGGATGCCTACGACCTGATCGCCGAGACGCGCCTGCGTCACCAGGCGGCGCTGGTGCGCCAGCGCAAGGCACCGGACAACTTCATGTCCCCCGCCGAGCTGTCGGACCTGGAACGCAACCACCTGCGGGACGCGTTCATGGTTATAAAGACAATGCAATCCGCGCTGGCGCAGGGCCGGCACATGTTGGGGTAGGGCGATGTTCCTGGAATTGATAGCCACCTTCGTTGCAGGGATCGCCGCCGCCGGGCTGGTGATGCTGCTGCGCCGCGTGACCGGGAACCGGCTGGCCCGCTGGCTGCCCCCGGTCGCGGCGGGCGTGGCGATGATCGCCTTCTCGATCTGGTCGGAATACAGCTGGGCCGGGCGCACCGCCAACGGCCTGCCCGAGGGCGTCACCGTGGTCGACCGCGTGACCGAGACGATCGGCTGGAAACCCTGGACATATCTTGCGCCGCAGACCACGCGCCTGGTCGCGCTGGACCGGGCGGGCGCCCGGCGCAACCCCGAGGCGCCCGGCGTCGCGCTGGTCGACCTCTACCTGTTCGAACGCTGGCAACCCACCGCCCGCAGGCCCCAGCTTGTCGATTGCGACACCGGCGCGCGCGCCGATGTCAGCGAGGCGGCGCTGGCTGACCCGGCCGCCGCCGACTGGCACACCCTGGGGGGCGACGACCCGTTGATCCGCGCGGCCTGCGAAGGCCCTGAAGGATGGAGGACGCAATGAAGCCCAAGAACATCCTGCTGGTCGAGGACGAGGACAACATCGCCTTCGCCCTGGAATTCCTGATCGGCCGTATGGGCCACGACCTGCACCGGGTCGAGGACGGCGACGCTGCGCTGAAGGCGCTTGAGGACCGGCCGGTGGACATGGTCGTGCTGGACGTCATGCTGCCCAAGCGCTCGGGGTACGAGATCTGCCAGCACATCCGCGGCACCGAGGCGCTGAAACACATCAAGATCCTGATGATGACCGCCGGCGGTGGCGCGATGGAGCGCCGCAAGGGGCTGGCGCTGGGCGCAGACGCGTTCCTGACCAAGCCGTTCGCCAACGCGGAATTGACCAAGACGATCACCGGCCTGCTGGGCGAAGGGGCCCATGCATGACCGCCTGAGCCTGAGGCAGCGCTTCGCGCTGTTCTTCGCCGCGCTGGCGCTGGGCGGCTGCGCGGCGCGGGGCCTTGGCCTGTGGCGGGGCGCGCGCCAGGCCGGGGGCGCGCCCGACGGCTACGTG
>JBFHFG010000415.1:0-3733 GCA_041583815.1 Halovulum sp. | reverse complement strand
GCATATCTCTTCGTCTAAACCAGATTTTCAAAGAGCCGCAGAGACAAAAACGAACCCGCCACCCGAAGGCGACCTGCCCGATACATACCTCTGATCTTTTCTTCCCGACCGCCTCAGCACCCTTCCGAGCACCTCAGCGCCGCCGGTGAACGGTTATCTACGGATACCCCGACCGACTCGCAAGACCAAAATTCGCTTTTCTGTCATTTTTTTGGGAAGCTGGCTTAGCTTACCTGTTCAAGCCTTGTTTTATTGGATTTTCGAGCCTTCCACAGCCTTCGGACTGGTCGATAAAGGACGAGCAGGACGGCCGCGCAAAGGTACAGCACGGGTTCTGCCGGCCAGGATTTCACCGCCCATAGGTAATGCACGCCTGCCAGGATAGCCGCGGGGTAGACCAGCATGTGAATTCGGTGCCACGTCTGCAGGCGCAGCCGCCGGACGGCCGCGTTGTTCGATGTTGCCGCCACCGGCACCAGCAGTAGCAGCGTCACGACGCCGACCACTATATGCGGACGCTTCACCAGCTCGGCGCCGATCTGCCCCCAGGCCAGTTGCAGGTCCAGCGCCAGCCAGACCGCCAGGTGCAGGAGTACATAGTAGAAGGCCAGCAACCCGATCAGCCGGCGGAACCGGATCAGGCTGACCCGGGTCTGGTGCAGGATCGGCGTCACCAGCAGGCTGGCCAGGAACAGTTGCAGGGCGAACTTGCCCAGTTCCTGTTCCAGCGCCTTCACCGGCTCGGCGCCCAGTCCCCCGGTCAGCCCAAGATACAGCCACCAGGCAGCCGGAACGAACCCCAGGAAATAACCGGGCCACACCGGGATCCGGCGCAGCCACTGGTTCAGCTTCGACGCGGTCGTGCTCATCAGAAGGATTTCGCCAGGTCCATGCCTGCGTAAAGGCTGGCGACCTCGTCCGCGTAGCCGTTGAACATCTCGGTGTCGCGCTTCCGGGACAGAAGGCCGCCGCCGACCACCCGCTCCGAGGCCTGGCTCCAGCGGGGGTGATCCACCTGCGGGTTCACGTTGGCATAGAACCCGTACTCGCGCGGCGCCTGCACATTCCAGCTGGTCGGGGGCACTTCCTCGGTCAGGGTGATGCGCACGATCGACTTGATCGACTTGAAGCCGTATTTCCAAGGCACCACCAGCCGCAGGGGCGCGCCGTTCTGGTTCGGCAGGTCCTCTCCATACAGGCCCGTGGCCAGAATCGTCAGCGGGTGCATCGCCTCGTCCAGGCGCAGGCCCTCGACATAGGGCCACTCCAGCAGCTGGAAGAAGCCGCGCTGGCCGCGCATCTCGTCCGGGCGCACCACGGTTTCAAAGGCAACGTATTTGGCCGAGCCCAGCGGCTCCGCCCGTTTCAGCAGATCCGCCAGCGGGAACCCGACCCAAGGCACGATCATCGACCACGCCTCGACACAGCGCAGGCGATAGATACGCTCTTCCTGGGTGGCGGGGACGATATCCTCCAGCGCGTGGGTGCCCGGTTTCGCAACCAGCCCGTCGATGGTGACGGACCACGGGTCGGTCTTCAGCTCGTGCGCGTATTTCTGCGGGTCGGTCTTGTCGAGGCCGAACTCGTAGAAATTGTTATAGCTGGTCACCAGGTCCTTGGGCGTCAGCTCGCCCGGCTTGTCGCCTTGCCACCTGGAGAAGTCCAGCGCCCGTGCCGGGGCCACACCGGCCAGCGCCAGTGCACCTGCGCCTGCCATCAGCTGGCGCCGGTTCAGGTAATCCCGCCGGGGCGTGATTTCCGAGGACCGGATCTTCGGGGCATGTCTGATCAGCATGTGTCGTCCGTTCGTGATTTGGGGTTCGGCAATCGTCTTCCCCCCAGAATAAGCCGTCAGACTGAATTGTGGCTCACGATTGCTCCATCGTTTCGTGCGCGGCGGTGATCGCGACAGCCGCGCGCCCTGACACCGCAGCATAAAACGGCGAAAGCCTGGCCGATAAACTGTTTGTGAGTGGCCGCGCGCGGCGGCCGCGGCTTAGCGCGCTGTCCCGCATCGTCAAGGCCACCGGCGGCCACTGTCTTTCTGATCTGCCCGGCGATGCCCGGCGTAGGCCTCACGTTAACAGCGCATGAAGCTGGAAACGCTTTGAACACCGCAAGGGAGACTTCTGATGATCCGCCGCATGTTCCTGTCCACCGGCGCCGCCCTCGGCCTCGCCGCACTGAGCTTCGCCCCCGCCCATGCCGACGGCCACATGGCCGATATCGTCGATACCGCAGTCGAGGCCGGCAGCTTCGAGACGCTCGTAGCCGCCGTGCAGGCCGCGGGCCTGGTCGAAACGCTGAAGGGCGAGGGCCCGTTCACCGTCTTCGCCCCGACTGACGACGCCTTCGCCGCCCTGCCCGAGGGAACAGTCGACGACCTGCTCAAGCCCGAGAACAAGGACCAGCTCGTGTCGGTGCTGACCTATCACGTGATCCCCGGCAAGGTGATGTCCGGTGACATCGCCAGCAAGACGACCGAGGCCGCAACCGTGCAAGGCGCGATGGTGTCGATCGACGCCACCGACGGCGTGATGGTCGGCGGCGCCAAGGTCGTGCAGGCCGATATCGAGGCGACCAACGGCGTCATCCACGTCATCGACAAGGTGATCATGCCGAACTGACCCGACAGACCGGATCGCCCATGCGGGCGGGGCGCACCGGCCCCGTCCGCCACTTCATGAGACAAGGGGAAACACGATGTACCGCAGAACCATGATAAAGGGCGCGCTGCTGGGCGCCGCCGCCACGCTTGCCGCCTGTGCGCCCGCCGCGATGGACGATGGCCCCGGCACCATCGTCGAGGTGGCGCAATCCGCAGGCAGCTTCGACACGCTGGTCGCTGCCGTAACCGCCGCCGACCTGGCCGGAACCCTGTCGGGTCCGGGCCCGTTCACCGTGTTCGCCCCGACCGACGCGGCCTTCGCGGCGCTGCCCGCGGGAACGGTCGAAACCCTGCTGAAGCCGGAAAACAAGGATCAGCTGGTGTCGGTGCTGACCTATCATGTGGTGCCCGGCCAGATCGACGCGGCGGACCTGCCCGCGAATGCGCGGTCGCGGGTGGCCACGGTCCAGGGCGGCGCGCTGCACATCGACACGCGCGCGGGCGTCATGGTCAACGATGCGAACGTGGTCACCGCGGATGTCGCGGCGTCGAATGGCGTCATCCACGTGATCGACAAGGTGCTTCTGCCCTGAGCGAAACGACGAGTGCCCCATCCGACGGACGGGGCGCTCGATCTGCTACCGCTGTATGGGTCGTGACCCGGCTCAGTTCACCGCGGCGGCCGAGGGTGGCTTTTCCGCGACCCGATCGCCGACCACCAGGCTTCCGGCGACGGCCGTGACCGGAACGGTCGAGCCGTCCAGCACCTCGCCCGCCAGCAGCATCTCGGCCAGCGGATCCTGCACCGACTTCTGGATCACCCGCTTCAGCGGACGCGCCCCATAGATCGGGTCATAGCCCTTGTCGGCTAGCCAGGTTCGCGCGGCCTCGTCCACGGCCAGCTCGATCTTCCGGCCCGCAAGACGGCGTTCCAGGATACCCAGCTGGATATCCACGATCCCGTCCATGTCGCCCCGGCTCAGCCGGTCGAACAGCACGATCTCGTCCAGCCGGTTCAGGAACTCAGGGCGGAAATGCGCCCGCACCGCGTTCATCACCGCTTCACGCGCGCTGGCACTGACCGCCCCTTCGGGCAGCTCGCTCAACGCCTGCGAGCCGAGGTTC
>JBFHFG010000414.1:0-3745 GCA_041583815.1 Halovulum sp. | reverse complement strand
GCCAGGCGCTGCAGCGTGGTTCTGCACGTCGGTGCGGACTCGTCCTGCGATGCCTGGTTGTTCGTCGATCGTGAAAGCGTGGCACGCGCGCGGATTCCGCAAGTGGGCGGGCACCTGTCCTTCTGGGGCCTGGATGTCGGGCGGGATGCAGGCCTGCCGGTCTGCCCGGATTATCCTGCCCCGTTCGCCTTCGATGCCGGCGCGCTCGACCGGGTCGTCCTGCGGTTCTTCGAGACACTTGACGAAACCATGGTCGCACGAACGCTGGAGATGTCGGAATGAACGCGGCATCAGGGACTCGCCGCATGAACTGAAGAAACCGAACCGCGCTGATCGCGGGTCATATAACCATCACCGGCCAGAGAGGTCCTCACAGGCCCGAAGAGACCGGCACCAACACGGGAAGGCTCGACTGGATGAGTATCACACGAAAGACCCTGGCCGCCGCAGCGGCGCTGGCGATCATGGCAGGCGCGGCGCAAGCCGAGGAGATCGCCCTCCAGCTGGCCTGGTTGCCCAATGCTGCGTCTGCCGGTGAAATCGTGGCGCTGAAGAAGGGCTTTTTCAGCGAGGCGGGACTGGAGGTCACGCTTCTACCCGGCGGACCCGGCTCCAACCCCGTGCAGGAGGTGCTGAGCGGGACCGCCGACGTGGCCATCGCCTATGCGCCGCAGATCATGTACGCCGCCGCCCGCGGCCTGCCGATCAAGAGTTTCGCTGCCAGTTTCCAGAAGGCACCGCTGAGCTTCTATTCGCTGGGCGACAGCAACATCACCTCGGTCGCGGACTGGAAAGGCAAGCGAGTCGGCGCAAGCCAGAGCGCCGCGCCCCAGATCGCCGTGCTGTTGGACGATGCCGGTCTGACGATGGACGATATCACCTTTGTCCAGGCCCAGGTGCCGGGCCTGTTGCAGGACCAGGTCGACATCATCGCTGCCTGGCCCACGAATGTCGCGCAGATCGCGCCGATCACCACGCACGCCAGCGGCTATAACGAACAGTCGATCTGGGACAACGGCCTTCAGTTCCAGTCGAACTATTACATCGCCACCGAGGCGACGCTGGACGGCGATGCAGACATGCTGAAAGCGTTCCTTGCCGCCGTGGACAAGGGGTGGAGCTATGTTGCCGACAACCCCGAGGAAGCGGTCGCGCTGATGAAGGAAGTCGCACCGGCGCTGGAGGCCGACAAGGAGGCGCTGGCGCTCGACGTGATCGTAAGCGATTTCGTCTTCACCGAGGAAACCGTCACCCACGGTTTCGGCAATATCGACCCGGACCGCTGGCAGCGCACGCTCGACCGATACAGGAAGCTGGGCGAACTGGACACCGCGCTGAGCTCGGCGGATGTTTTCGACGCCTCGATCCTTGACGGTGTCGAGCGGAGCAAGCGATGACGCAGTCGGCGGCCCTGCAGGCGGCGCCCCGGGAGGCGGGCGCGACGGCGCCGGCGATTTCGCTGAAGGATATCAACGTCACCTTTGGCAGCCGCCGCCGGCCGGTCGAGGCCATTCACGACGTCTCGCTGGATATTCGCGAGGGCGAGTTCCTGACGCTGATCGGCCATTCGGGCTGCGGCAAGTCCACCCTTCTGCGCGTGATCGCGGACATTATCGCGCCGACGCGCGGCTCGGTCCGGATGTTCGGTCAGCCCCCTGTCGCGGCGCGCACGTCCCGCGCCTTCTCGATGGTATTTCAGCAATCAGTGCTGATGCCCTGGGCAACCGTGCTGGAGAACGTCACCCTCCCCTTCCGGGTCGGCCCCCAGGCAGACGCCCCGTCCATGGACCCGATGGATGCGCTGCGACTGGTCGAACTGGACGGTTTCGCCGATGCCAGGCCGGCGGAACTTTCGGGCGGGATGCGTCAGCGGGTCGCCATCGCGCGGGCACTGGTCACGCGGCCGCGCGTGCTGTTGATGGACGAGCCTTTCGGGGCGCTCGATGAACTGGTGCGCGACACGCTGAACGTGGAACTGCTGCGGATCTGGAAGCAGACGGGCATGACGGTGGTCTTCGTCACCCATTCGCTGCACGAGGCGGTGTTCATGTCGCAACGGGTCGTCGCGATGAGCCGTCGGCCCAGCCGGATCGGCGGGGTGCTCGACGTCGCGCTTCCGGACGAACGGACACTGGAACTGAAGGACGCGCCCGAACTGGGGGCGCAGGTCGCACGTTTGCGTGCCATGCTGGACGCGGGGTGAAAGAGTTGACGACGATTTCCACCATCGACACCGATGACGCCGATGCGCTCGCCGGACGCCGGTACACGTTCCCCGAAGAAGGTCCGCTGCGCGTTGCGCTGATGGGCGGCATGGGCCTGTTCAGCGTGCTGGCCCTGTGGCAGGCGCTGTGCATGGTCCTGGGTATTCCCGAGTACCTGGTGCCCTCGCCTGTGGCGGTGCTGGGCGCGGTGCGCGACGACTGGTCGATCCTGGTATCCGCGGCGGGGCCGACGATTGTCGAGGCGGGGTTGGGCTTTCTTCTCGGCAACACCGTGGCGATAATCGTGGCGGTTTGCTTCGTGTACAACAAGCTGATCGAAGAGATGTATTTTCCCGTCGCGATCCTGATCAAGACGATCCCGATCGTGGCCATCGCGCCGGTGCTGAAGATCATCCTGGGTAACGGGATCGAACCGAAGGTCGTCGTCGCGGCGCTGATCTGCTTCTTCCCGACGCTGGTGAACGCGGTGCGCGGCCTGCGCGCGGTGAACCCGAACCTGCTGGAGCTGATGCACGTGCTGTCGGCCTCGAAATTCGAGGTGTTCCGCCATGTCCGCTTTTTCAGCGCAACGCCCTATATCTTCTCGGCGCTGAAAGTGTCGGTGACGATGTGCGTGCTTGGCGCGATCGTGGGCGAGTGGATCGGATCGAACAAGGGGATCGGCTATCTGCTGCTGCAAAGCATGTACGACTTCAACGCGCCCCGTCTGTTCGCGACCATACTGACGGCCTCGACTATAGCCATCACCGGCTTCGCGATCGTGTCGGTGGTGGAAAAGCGCATCATCCGCTGGAATCCCGGCGAGACGTTCTGAGGGGCCGGCTTGCCCGCCTATCGGGGACGCTACCGGCGATTGACCCGACCGGCCGGGCAACGCACAGTTGCCCGGCCTTTCGCCTTGCCCCTGGTCCGTCATGTCCCTGAATGTTCCCAATCTGACCCTGCTGCGCCAGTTCGTGGTCGTGGCCGAGGAAAAGGGGATCTCGCCGGCGGCCCGCCGTTTGCGGATCTCGCAACCGGCGCTGTCCAAGAACATCCGGAAGCTGGAGGCCATGCTGGACACCCGCCTGGTGGAGCGGACCTCGGGCGGGACAGTCCTGACCGAGGCGGGGCGCGTCTTCTACCAGCGTGCACAGGTCATCGGGCTGGAGTACGAGCACGCGTTGCAGGACATCGGGAACGTCGTCTCGCGCCAGAATGCAACGGTGCGCATGGGTGCCGGGCCGATCTGGACCTCGACCGTGCTGCCCGATGCGATCGAGCGGTTCCACCAGCTTTACCCGCAGTTGCGCGTGCAGATCATCACCGCCGGACCGGCCGAGGTCGGCGAGGAACTGCGCGTCGGCCGGATGGATCTTTATGCCGGGGCGCTGCTGCGCGATACGGTCGGTCCGGGTTTCACTGCCCGCAGGCTGGCCCGCGCGGACCTTGCAGTTCTGGCAGGCAAGACACACCCGCTGCACGAACTGCCCCCCGGCGAGGCGCTGTCCCGGCTCAGCGAGTATCCGTTCGTGTCTTTC
>JBFHFG010000413.1:0-3747 GCA_041583815.1 Halovulum sp. | reverse complement strand
CGGGGCCGCGATGGTGGAATTCCTGTGCTGGCTGGCGGATGAGGCCCCCAAGGGGCAGCTCACTGAAATTGACGTTGTCAAAAAGCTCGAATCCTGTCGCCGCGCCACAAACCAGCTGCATGATCTGAGCTTTGACACCATCTGCGGTGCCGGACCCGACGGCGCCATCGTGCACTACCGCGTCTCCGAGGGCACGAACCGCACGATCACGCCGGGCGATATCCTGCTGGTCGATTCAGGCGGGCAGTATGTCGACGGGACCACGGACATCACGCGCACCGTGGCCACCGGCGACGTCGATCCCGGGGCGAAACGCGCCTTCACCCTGGTTCTGAAGGGCATGATCGCCATGTCACGCGCGCATTGGCCCGAAGGTCTTGCCGGGCGCGACCTTGACGCGCTGGCGCGGATTGCGATGTGGCAGGCCGGCATGGATTATGACCACGGCACGGGGCACGGTGTCGGCGCCTATCTGGGCGTTCATGAAGGCCCCGCGGGCCTGTCCCGCCGCAGCACCGAGCCGCTGAAACCGGGCATGATCCTGTCGAATGAACCCGGTTATTACCGCGAAGGTGCGTTCGGCATCAGAATCGAGAACCTGCTGGCCGTGACCCAGCCCCGGATCCCCGAGGGTGGCGACCGGCCGATGCTCGGCTTCGAGACGCTGACCTACGTACCCATTGACCTCAGACTGATTGACGGTCAACTTCTGTCGCGAGAGGAGCGGGACTGGCTCGACTCCTATCACCGCACTGTGCGTGACAGGCTTTACCCCCTGGTATCGGACACAGCCCGCGACTGGTTGTCGGGCGCCACACGCGCGCTCTGACCCGGTCGCCTTGTGACGAACCCGTCACATTGGCGCGGTAGATTACAACATTGGAGGACTGCTCATGCTGACCAAGACCATTACGATTCGGCCGGCGTCGGGGCACTGGGTGATTCGGGCCGCCGGGGCGGTCATCGGCGAAAGCGCGAACGCGCTTGAACTGCTTGAAGAAGGTCATACGCCGGTGATCTATTTCCCCCGCGAAGATGTCGAAATGGATTTCCTCGACCGGACGGACAGCACCATCGTCTGCCCCCAGAGAGGCCCGGCGACCTATTACTCGATCGGCGCGAAAAGCGGTGAAATCCGGGACGCGGCCTGGTCCTATGAAGCCCCGCGCGACGAGGTTTCCGAGATCGCCGGGCACATCGCCTTTCACGTGCGCGATGGAATTACCGTCGAACAGCTCTGACAGCCGCCCCGCGTTGGCGGGTCAGCTGTGTTCCTCTCGGGCGACGGCGCAGAGCGCCCGGTTGTAGGCTTTCAACGCATCAATGTGACTGACCACGCCCAGGACGTCGGGTGGACCTTCGTCCTGGGCGCGCGCGATAGGCAGATATCCTGCGCCGCCACGCTCCAGCAGGGGCAGTGCACGATCCAGCGTATCCTCGGGGGTCAGCCAGACGCCCTGCTCCAGCAGGTCCTGGATCTGCGTCATGGAGCCGTGCCCGCCTTCGCCCAGGGGGGTCATCAACCGACCAAGCCGGATTGTGCCGGGCAGGTAGTCCTGCGGGCCGGCGGCCAGCCGGCGGCCGTGCCGTTCGATTACTGTCAGGAAATAGCTGTGCGCGACCAGCCGGGTCGACAACGCCGATGACAGCGAAACGGCGACCATCACGGCCAGCCCCGCCTGCCAGTCGCCGGTCATCTCAAAGATGATCAGCGTGGTCGAGATCGGCGCGCCCAGGACCGAGGCCGCAACCGCGCCCATTCCGGCCAGCGCGTACAGCGTCACCGTTCCCGATACCGCCGGAAAGATCGACGTCGCGATATACCCGAAGCCAAGCCCGGTCAGCGCCCCCAGCATCAGCGAGGGCGAAAACACGCCCCCGCCCATGCGCCCCGCCACGGTGATCGATACCGCAACCACCTTGACCACGGCAAAGACCAGAACCTGCGTCAGGGTAAGCCCCTCGGTCAGGGCGCGCGACGTGGTTTCGTATCCGACGCCGATGATGTGGGGGAAGAACACCGCGATGCAGCCCAGCAGCGCACCCGCCAGCGCCGGGCGCGCCCAGCCCGGAACGTGCAACTGGCGCGCAACGGCATCGCCCAGTTCCTCGGCCATCAGCAGCGACCAGATCAGGATCGCCCCGACCAGTCCGCAGATCAGGCCGAGGATCATGAACGCGGGCAGTTCCTGGTAGAAGTTCAGCACGTGAACCGGCAGCAGGAATTCCGTCACGTCCCCGACGAACAGCCGCGCCACAACCGCCCCGGCGACGGATGCGATGACGATCGGCGCGAAGGCGTGGACCGCAAAATGCCGCAGCACCACCTCAAGTGCGAACAGCGCCCCGGCAATCGGCGCGTTGAACGAGGCAGAGACAGCCGCCGCAACCGCGCACCCCATCAGGTCGCGCCCGGTGATCCCGTCGGCGCGGATCAGCTTGGACACCCAAGTGGCGATCGTTGCGCCGGTATGGACCACCGGCCCCTCGCGCCCAGTCGAGCCGCCGGTGGACAGCGTGACCAGAGCCGCCAGTGCCGAGGCCACGCCATAGCGTGTATCGACGCGCCCATCGCGCAGCGCCGCGCCCTCGATCACGTGGGCGACGGTGTGGACACGCCCATCCGGGGTCAACGCATTCAGGATGATCCCGACCGCCAGTCCGCCGAGGATGGGGATCGCGACCACCCAGGTCCAGTGCAGTGTGGCCAGGTGACTTGCCAACTCGACGTCCGTTGCGCCGTAGATCCATTCCTGCAAGGCTTCGATGCCCAGCCGGAAGCCGACCGCGGCGAATCCCGCAGCAATGCCGATCAGAAGCGCGACGACCCAGAACTGGACTGCGCCCAGCCCATGCAGGCGCGCAGTGGTCAGTGCCGAGGAACACCGCTTGGCCCCTCGCGCGAACTGTCCTTTCAGAAGATCACCGACCTCGGACATGCGTCACGCCTCCTGCCGGGTGCCGGGTCGGCGGACGGCGCGAAGGGGCCACGTGAACCCCCGATCCGGCCACGCGGCCGGACGGGTGTGGGGCTGGGCGACATTCATCAGGATCTGCTCGAATCTTGCCGGGATCGTGCCGCCGGGTTTGCGCATAGTGTGCACCGGATGCAAGGGCCTCGCATCGCAACCGGTTGCGAGGATTGCCACAAGGAGGCTTTCGGCCACGTTCACGGCACATAAGCGGTCGATGCGGTTCGGTCGAACGGTATCCCCCGCGATCCGGGTGGGTGCTGCGATGGGGCCGCCATGTCCGCCCTGCATCGTCCGGCTTTTCCTTTCTCCGGCCTCGGTTTAGGTTGAGCGCTCATACGCGCTCCGAGAGGAAGAACATGTCTATTGAAGCGGCGCTGGCCGAACTGCGCAAGGCGCTGGGCGACAGATTCGCCACAACCGGTGCAATGTTGCAGGTCCACGGCCAGAACGAGAGCCATTTCCCCGAAGCCCTGCCCGACGGCGTCGCATTCCCGGAAACCACCGAAGAAGTCGCGCAGATCGTGCGCATCTGCGCGCAGCACGGCTGTCCGATCATTCCCTGGGGTACCGGAACCTCGCTCGAGGGGAACGCCCTGCCCATCAACGGCGGGATCAGCCTGGACCTGAGCCGGATGGACCGGATCCTGGCGGTGCACGAGGAAGACCTGGACGCGGTGGTCCAGCCCGGGGTCACGCGCGAGGCGCTGAACACCGAACTGCGCGCGACGGGCCTGTTCTTTCCTGTCGATCCGGGGGCGAATGCCTCGCTGGG
>JBFHFG010000412.1:0-3748 GCA_041583815.1 Halovulum sp. | reverse complement strand
GCCAGTTCGAGCGGACGCTTATCATCGCGGACAAGGGCTCGTATGTCAGCTACCTGGAGGGCTGCACCGCGCCGATGCGCGACGAAAACCAGCTGCACGCGGCGGTCGTCGAGATCGTCGTGCTGGAGGACGCCGAGGTGAAATACTCGACCGTCCAGAACTGGTATCCGGGCGACGAGAACGGCAAGGGCGGGATCTACAACTTCGTGACCAAGCGGGCCGATTGCCGCGAGGCGCGGGCCAAGGTGATGTGGACACAGGTCGAGACCGGCAGTGCGGTGACCTGGAAATACCCGTCCTGCATCCTGCGTGGTGACGAAAGCCAGGGCGAGTTCTATTCCATCGCCATCGCCAACAACTACCAGCAGGCCGACACCGGCACCAAGATGGTGCACCTTGGCAAGAACACGCGCTCGCGGATTGTTTCCAAAGGGATTTCCGCCGGTCACGCGCAGAACACCTATCGCGGGCTGGTCTCGATGCACCCGCGGGCGAAAAACAGCCGCAACTACACCCAGTGCGACAGCCTGCTGATCGGCGGTCAGTGCGGCGCGCACACGGTTCCCTATATCGAGTGCAAGAACAACTCGAGCCGGGTGGAACACGAGGCGACCACCTCGAAGGTGGACGACGACCAGCTGTTCTACTGCCGCGCCCGCGGCATGGACGAGGAAGAGGCCGTCGCCCTGGTGGTCAACGGGTTCTGCAAGGAAGTGCTTCAGGCGCTGCCGATGGAGTTCGCCATGGAGGCGCAGAAGCTGGTGGCGATCAGCCTGGAAGGGTCGGTCGGGTAAGGCCACGCAGGAGGCGGCGTAAACGATGTTCAGTCCACAAGGGGGTCAGGCAGAGACGTCCATCGAGGCGACCACGCGTCAGCCTCGGCGGTATGCCCGCGTGGCTGGGCCGATGCTGGTCCTGTGCGTCCTGTCGGCCCTCGTGGCTGTTGGTGCAGCGCTTCTGGGCGAATGGCTTGTAGCCATTTTTGCCGTGGCCTGCGCTGCCGCCTGCGTCGATTTTCGGCGCGCGCCAATGGTTTGATCGGACGGGACATCAGGGGACAGCTGCGATGATCATGACGACCACCCCGAATATCGAGGGGCACCGGATTTCGGCCTACCACGGCGTCGTGGTGGGCGAGGCGATCCTGGGGGCCAATGTTGTGCGCGACCTGTTCGCCGGGATCCGGGACATCGTCGGCGGACGGTCTGCCGCCTACGAGGCCAGCCTGCAGGAGGCCCGTGACACCGCGATGCGCGAACTGTCCGAGCGGGCGGCGCAGATGGGTGGCAACGCGGTCGTCGGGATCGACCTTGATTACGAGGTCGTGGGCAGCTCGATGCTGATGGTCTCGGCCTCGGGCACCTCGGTCACGGTGGAGGGCATCTGATGCAGTTTCTTGGGGCAAGCATCATCGCGGGGCTGATCTATTTCGTCCTGAGCCTGCTGTCGGGCATGTACCTGAGCGGGCCGAACGTGACCAATGTCGCGGCGCTGCTGCAGGCGGTGGTCAAGACCGCCGTATTCGTCACGCTGTTCCACTATGCGCACAACTGGATCGCGAAGCTTCTGGGCTGGTATCGGGTGGACCGTCCCGAGGACAAGCACATGTTCGACCGACACCCGGGCCTGGACCAGGTGCGTGAAGAGCGGGGGCAGTGACATGAGCCTGCCGCGCCGCCACGTGCCTGAATCGAAGCAGCTCGACGCCCGTGACCACGGGCGTAGCAGCGTCGTGCTGCCCTTCGCGCTTGGCCTGCTGGGCGGGCTTGCGCTGGGAGCGGTCCTGCTGGCCTATCCGGACGCGCTGGGGCGGGCCTCGGCGCAGATCATGGGGCTGTCCGACCAGATAGACGAGGACCGCCGCCGCTGGGTCGTCTGGGCGCTGGGCATCGGGCTGGTCTTTGTCGTCTTCATGCTCCGCAACCAGATCCTGCGCAGCGGCGCGCTGCTGGGGATCGTGCTGGGCCTGTTTCTCTGGCTGCCTTTCGGCCGCCAGATCGTTGCCTATACCCCCGGTCTGGATCGGCAGATGCCGACGCTGTCCCGGGGCCTCGACCAATTCGTCGCCCGGTCGGCGTTCTACGGAACGCTGCGCGGGTGGGGCGAATCCGTAGTTTCCGTTCCCGGGCAAGGGCCTGCGGAGCGTATTGCAAATTCCGCGAATGAAGGATGAATGATGCTGGATATCAAGAACCTGCACGTGAAACTTGAGGAAGAGGACAAGCAGATCCTCAAGGGTGTGGACCTGCATGTTCCCGCCGGCAAGGTACACGCGATCATGGGCCCGAACGGGTCTGGCAAATCGACGCTGAGCTATGTGCTTGCCGGTCGTGACGGCTATGAAGTGACCGAAGGCGAAGCCACGCTGGAAGGCGAGGACATCCTGGACCTGGAGCCGGAAGAGCGCGCCGCGGCGGGCCTGTTCCTGGCCTTCCAGTACCCGGTGGAAATCCCCGGCGTCGGCAACATGACCTTCCTGCGCACGGCGCTGAACGGTCAGCGCAAGGCGCGCGGCGAGGACGAGATCAACTCGGCCGACTTCCTGAAGATGGTGCGCGAGAAGGCGGCGACGCTGAAGATCACCAACGACATGCTCAAGCGGCCGGTCAACATGGGCTTCTCGGGCGGTGAGAAGAAGCGCAACGAGATCCTGCAGATGGCCGTGCTGGAGCCGAAGATGTGCATCCTGGACGAGACCGACTCCGGTCTTGACGTGGATGCCATGAAGCTGGTCGCCGACGGCGTGAATGCGCTGCGTTCGGAAGGCCGGTCGTTCCTGCTGATCACCCACTACCAGCGCCTGCTGGACCACATCCAGCCGGACGTGGTGCACATCATGGCGAACGGCCGCATCGTGAAGTCGGGCGGGCCGGAACTGGCACTCGAGGTCGAGCAGAACGGTTATGCCGAATTCGAAGGCGAGGTGGCCTGATGGCGGTCGCGCAACCGAAACTCGACCTGGCCGAGGCGCTGCTGTCCCGCCACGCCGCGCCCGAAGCGGGTGCGCGCTGGGCGCAGGACGCCCGCGCCGCCGCTGCCGCGCGCCTGCGCGAGATGGGCGCCCCCGTCCGCCGCGACGAGTACTGGAAATACACGGACCCGAGTGCGCTGACCTCGGACGCGCCGAAGCCGGCCACGCCGTTGGAGGCGGGGAAGGAATCGTATTACGGCGACCGGGACCAGTTGAAGCTGGTCTTCGTCGATGGCGTACTGGACGAAGGCTTGTCGGACGCGCTGTCGCTTGACGGCCTGAGCATCGAGCCGCTGGCGCAGGCGCTGGGCACCGATATCCATTGGGCCAAGGATCTGTACGGCGTGCTGGAAGCGCGCGGTCAGACCCCGGTGCCGCGCCCGCTGGCGGCGCTGAACACCGCCGTGGCGGGGCAGGGTGTTGCGATCCGCGTCTCGGGTACCGTTGCGACCCCGGTGACGATCGTGAACCGGCAGCTGTCGGACAGTTCGGACGTGGTCCTGCACCATGTCGTCAAGGTCGACGACGGTGCGGAGATGACGCTGCTGGAGGCCGGTCCCGCCGGTGCTCGCTACAACACCTGTCTTGAGGTCGACCTGGGCAAGGGCGCGAAGCGTTCCGCCGCGGAGCGGATTGCAGAAGTCGAGAGCTTTCTTCAGGGCGGCGTCGTGACTCTCCAGCGCCGATTCATGACGTCCGGCGTCTCTCCGGATTCTGCCTCGGAGGTTGAGACACAGAACCTCACCCTCGGGATCGTTGACGCTCCGGAAGCCCGAG
>JBFHFG010000411.1:0-3752 GCA_041583815.1 Halovulum sp. | reverse complement strand
TCGGCTACCTGGGCTGGGCGCTGGGGGCGATGGACATCTCGCTGATGGGTGCGCTGGGGCAGCGGGCGTTCGGCCTGCTGAGCAACCAGGTGCTGATCGCGATCCCGTTGTTCGTGGTCATGGGCGCGGTGCTGGAGAAAAGCCGCATCGCCGAGGACCTGCTGGACACGATGGGCCGGCTGTTCGGCCAGTTGCGTGGCGGCCTTGGCATTTCGGTGGTGCTTGTCGGCGCGTTGCTGGCGGCCTCGACCGGGATCGTCGGGGCAACCGTGGTGGCGATGGGAATGATCGCGCTGCCCTCGATGCTGCGCAGCGGCTACAACCCCAACGTCGCCTGCGGCATCGTCTGCACGGCAGGCACGCTGGGCCAGATCATCCCGCCCTCGACGCTGCTGATCATCCTGTCGGACGTCATGTCCAACGCCTACCAGCAGGCGCAGTACGAGCAGGGCAAGTTCTCGGTCGAGACGATCTCGGTCGGGCAGGTCTTTGCCGCGGCGCTTGTGCCGGGGCTTCTGCTGGTGGTGCTGTATATCATCTACATCCTCGTGCGGGGGCTGATCCGTCCATCAGACATGCCGCCCGCCGCCCTCGTCGGCGGCCGTGTGCCACTGTCCGAGGTCGGCTCGGCGATCCTGCCGCCGGTGATCCTGATCTTCGCCGTGCTGGGCGCAATCCTGGGCGGCGTCGCCACGCCGACCGAGGCAGCCGCCGTGGGGGCCATCGGCGCCCTGCTGATGGCCGCGCTGCGCCTGGGCGCGAACCGGCGCCTCATCCTGCTCGGCGCCGTGGCCTTCGGCGTGCTGGCCGTCGCGGCGGGGGTCTTTCCGGTGCGCCTGCAACGCAATGACCTGGACACGATGCAGATCGTTGCGGGCGGAGCCTATGTCGTGCTCTCAGCCATCGGCGCGCTCGCCGTGTTGCTGGCCCTGCGCAACGTCGTCGTTCGCAACGTGATCCAGGGTGCGCTCGAATCCACGATGACGATGACGGCGATGATCTTTGCCACGATCCTTGCCGCCAGTTTCTTCTCGCTGGTGTTCATCGGCCTGGGCGGGGAAGAGCGCGTCGCGGAAATTCTTGAATCGATGCCGGGCGGCGCAACCGGTGCGCTGATCTTCAGCATGCTGCTGAACTTCGGCCTCGGCTTCTTCCTCGATTTCGTGGAAATCGCAGTGATTGTCCTGCCGCTCGTCATGCCCGCGCTGATCCTGATGGGGCACGACCCGATCTGGCTGGGCGTGCTGATCGCGATCAACCTGCAGACCAGTTTCCTGACACCGCCGTTCGGCTTCTCGCTGTTCTACCTGCGCGGGGCTGCACCGCCAGAAGTGACAACCAGCCAGATCTACGCCGGTGTGGTTCCCTTCATCGGCATCCAGATCCTTGCGGTGCTGCTGGTCTGGAACCTGCCCTGGCTTGCAACCTGGCTGCCCGACGTCGTGTTCTGATCCCCGCGGTTTACCTTTCCGATCCTCCCGCCCCCGAGATATCGTTCCGATAGACCGGGGGCCGGTCATGCCCTAACACTCGAAAAGGGCCGCTTGGGTGGTCCACATCATTTCGATTGCGTGACGCTTCCGGCCTGTGGCCTTCCTTTCTTTGTGGCAGGCGGAATGGCCGTCAGCGCGCAACTACCGGAAAGGCCAAGGCAATGATCGAGAACCACATGATCGGCAAGATGCAGGCGGGCGCGACCGCGCTGGGAATTGGCCTGACCATGCCGCCCGAAGCACAGGTTGCCATGTTTGCGGGCCGCGCCGGTTTCGACTGGGCGTTCATCGATCTTGAGCACACCCTGATTTCGCCCGAAAGCGTCGCGACCAACTGCGCGATGCTTCGCGCGCTCGGGGTGACCCCGATCGCCAGGATTCCCAAGGCTGCTAGCGGCGAGATCGCCCGCCTGCTCGACAGCGGCGCGCAAGGCATCATCCTGCCTCATGTCGATACCGCAGACGAGGCACGGGAGTTCGTCGATCAATGCAAGTACAGCCCCATCGGCCACCGATCGTGGGGCGGAGCCTCCCCGCAGCTCGGCTATCCGATGAAGCCAAGCGCCGAGTTGTTGGCAACCGGGAACGACCGGACGCTTGCAATCATCATGATCGAGTCCGCACAGGGCGTCGAGAACATCGAGGCCATTGCCGGGACCCCGGGGCTGGACGGGATCCTCGTCGGGAATGTCGATCTGTCGGTCGACCTGGGCGAAGTGGGACACCCCGGCGGCCCGAAGACATCCGCGGCGATCAAGACAGTCGGGCAGAGCGTGAACGCATCCGGCAAGTATTTCGGTTTGGCAGGCGCTCCGTCTGCCGCAGCGATCAGCGCGCTGGACGGCGTAACGGTGAACTTCGCCCTTGCTGGCATGGACTATCGGCTATTTGCAGCAGCGCTCGACAAGCGCGCCGCCGAATGGCGCGAAGTCACCGGCTGACGGGACGCAGCAAAAACCGGATCACCGCGCCGATACAGGAACCCGGCGCGGTCAGGATCAGTGGGATCGCGGGCAACCTACCCGCGCCGTCAGGCCGAAACCCGGTTGACCCAGGTCTCGCGGAGCTCGCAACCGGCCTCGCGCAGGAGGACCGAGACCGGGCATTTCTCGGCCACAGCCTCACGCAGTCGCCTAAGTGTCGCTTCGTCGGCATCGGTGTCCAGGTCCACCCACAGGTCGATCACAGGGAAGGGCACCCGCACCTCGACTTTCGAGAACACCCCCCGGGTGTTGAAAAGGCCGGTCAGCGTCATGGCCAGCCCGTCGATCCGCACGGCCATCTTCCCGGCGACGAAATGGGTGATGACGTCGGTGCAGCCCAGAAACGCCGATAGCATCGTCTCCTACGGGCTGGCCGACAGGTCGGTCCCGCCGCGCTCGGGCGGTTCGTCGGTGGTGACGATGTGATTGCGGGCGCGCAGTTCGGTCCGCGCGGGCGAGATCGCGCCGCCGGCGACGTGGATCTTGAACAGGTCGGGCATGGTGTGGGTCATCGCAGTTCCTCAGACGGTCAGATAGCGTTTTACAAGCGTGTCGTTGCCGCGCACTTCGGCAGGGGTACCGTGGAATTTCACCTCGCCCTTCTCCAGAAGGTAGACTTGGTCCGAGAGCGCGAGCACAAAGTCGAGGTTCTGCTCGGCCAGCACGATCGCCAGCCCCTCGGACGGCTCGTCCAGCAGCAGGATGTCAGGGTTGCCCATCAGGCTGCGGGCGATGGTCAGCATCTGCTGCTAGCCGCCCGACAGGTGGCCGCCCCGGCGGTCGGCAAAGGTTTCGAGTTCGGGAAACAGCGCATGAACCCGTGCCTCGGTCCAGGGGTCGGGCGTGCTCCTGTCGCGGCGCGCGATATCCAGATTCTCCCACACGGTCAGGTCGGGGAACACGCGGCGATCCTCTGGGACGAAGCCGATGCCGCGCCGGGCGATCTCGTGTGTGGGCAGGCCGGTGATGTCTTCGCCCTTCCAGCGCACCGCGCCACCGCGCGGAGGGGTCAGCCCGTTTATCGAGCGCATGGTGGTGCTTTTACCGACACCGTTGCGCCCCAGCAGGCCAACGCATTCGCCATCGCCAACGGTGATCGAGACGCCGAACAGCACCTCGGAAATGCCATAGGCGGTGTGGATGTCGGAAACCTCAAGCAGCGGCATCGGCGTGCCCCCCCAGGTAGATGCGGCGCACCTCGGGGTCGGCGCGGACTGCCTCGGGAGTGCCGGTGGTGATCAGCTCGCCGTGGTGCAGGACCGACAGGCGGTCAGCG
>JBFHFG010000410.1:0-3758 GCA_041583815.1 Halovulum sp. | reverse complement strand
CCACGCTGCATGATGCGTTCCATGCCGCGATCAAGGAGGTCCCGAAGCTCGGCTCGGCGATCTTCATGACCGAGAACCGCCGCAGTTTCGAGGCGACGATCGAGCAGAACGTGCTCATCATGTCCACGATCTATGCGGTGCTGGGCGTTCTGATCACCGTAGGCGTCGCGTACAACAGTGCCCGGGTGCAACTGTCCGAGCGGGCGCGGGAACTGGCCAGCCTGCGGATCCTGGGGTTCACCCGGTCCGAGGTCGGCGGCGTGCTGACCGGCGAGGTGCTGCTGCTGGCCCTGCTGGCGCAGCCGCTTGGCTGGGCGCTGGGCGCTGCCATCGCGCGGGCAATGAGCGAGGCGTTCGCCTCGGATCTCTACACGATCCGGCTGGTGTTGAACCCGTCGATTTTCGCCTATGCCAGCCTGATCGTTCTGGGGGCGACGGCGGCCTCGTTGCTGGTGGTGCGCCGGCGGCTGGACCGGCTGGACCTGATCTCCGTCATGAAAACGCGGGAGTGACCCGATGAGCCTGAAACCGCAGACCTTCCTGACCGCCGCTGCCATTGCCGCCGTCGCGCTTGGACTGGCCTGGGTGGCGTTCCGCCCGCAACCGGTTCCGGTGGACCTGCACACGGTGGCCGAGGGGCCGATGCGGATCACCATAAACGCCGATGGCGAGACGCGGATCCGCGAGGTCTACGAGATCTCGGCGCCCATTGCGGGTACGGCAAGGCGCAGCCCGGTCGCGGTGGGCGACGCGGTGTTGGGCGGGCAGACTGTGGTGGCCGAGGTAGAGCCCGCCGCGCCCGCCTTGCTGGACACCCGTTCGCGCACCCAGGCCGAGGCGGCCTTGCGCGAATCCGAGGCGGCGTTGCGCGTGGCCGAAAGCGATTTACGCGCCGCCGACGAGGATCTGACCTATGCGCAGTCGCAATACGAGCGTGCCCGGAACCTGTTCGAACGCGGCGCGACCACGCTCGCCCGGCTGGAGCAGGCCGAGAGCCGCCTGGCCGTCGCGAACTCCACTCAGGCCGCTGCGCAATCGCGGCTGGAGATGGCCTCGGGGGCGGTGGACCGCGCCCGCGCGACGCTGATCGAACCGGGCGAAACTGCCGCAAACGGCACCTGCTGCGTCAGCCTGGTTGCCCCTGCCGATGGCGTGGTTCTGGACCTGGCCGCCGAAAGTGCGCGACCCGTGGTGCCCGGCGCGCCGCTGCTGAGCATCGGCGATCCGGCCGACCTGGAGATTGTCGCCGACCTGTTGTCCAGCGACGCGGTCCGCGTCGGTCCCGGCACCCGCGCCATCGTCGAGCGATGGGGCGGACCGGACCCGCTGGAGGCGGTTCTGCGCAGGGTGGAACCCGCCGCCCGCACCCATGTCTCAGCGCTGGGCATCGAGGAGCAGCGCGTCGACGTGGTCTTCGACCTTGTCTCGCCCCCCGAGGCCCGACCGGCCCTGGGGCACGGGTTCTCGGTCTTTCTGCGCGTGGTGGAATGGGAACAGGACAAGGTTCTGCAGGTTCCGCTGAGCGCGGTGTTCCGCGATGGCGCGGGGGGCGAGGACTGGGCCGTGTTCGTCGTCGCGAACGATGTCGCCCGCCTGCGCCCCGTGGAGTTGGGGCGGCGCAGCGCGACGGCGGTGGAGGTTCTGGACGGGCTCGACCCCGGCGAACGGGTGGTGACGCATCCCAGCGACGCCCTTGCCGACGGGGGCGCCATCGTCGAGCGGGCCGCGCTGCGCTGAGCGGTCAGCGCGCCTGCGGCACCTGCACGGGACGGTCGGTCAGGATCTGTTCCATCGAGAACAGGCCGGTGACCTTTTCGATGTCCAGATCCTCGATCAGGCGCTGGTAGATCCGGTCATAGCCGCGCATGCCGGTGGTCAGCACCTTGATCAGGTAGTCCCATTCGCCGCCGATGCGGTGCAGTTCCATCACCTCGGGAATACTTTCGACGCGGGTGCGGAAACTGGCCGCCCAGGCTGCGTCGTGATGGCGTGTGCGCACCAGCATGAACACGGCAAGGTCCAGTCCCAGCGCCATCGCGTCCACGCGCGCGGTCGGGGCATGCAGGATACCGGCCTCTTTCAACCGTTTGACCCGACGCCAGCAGGCATTCTGCGACAGGCCCAGCCGGTCGGCCAGGTCGCGCTGCGACAGGCTGGCGTCGATTTGCAGCGCTTTGAGGATCTGTGTGTCGATATGGTCGAGTTTCTGGGTCATGGTCGATCATGTGACCCGCCGGGCGGGGTATTGTCCAGTCACCGTGCCATGCGCCCCGGCGCCGCGCGGCCGGTTATCCCCGTCGCCCGCCCGAAAATCTGCGTTGGTCCTTGACCTTCCAGTCACTGGAAGCCCTATCTGCCTAGTCGAAGCGTACACCAGGAGATTCGACATGACTGCCCAGACCGTGACCCTGCATCCGACGGGGATGAGCTGTGCCGGTTGCGTCGGCCGCGCCGAACGGGCGCTGCAGGCGGTTCCCGGCGTCGAGCAGGCGTCGGTCAACCTGGCCACTGGTCAGGCGGACATCCGCTTCGCCAGCCCGGCGAACCCCGATGACCTTGCGGCCGCGCTGAGCCAGTCCGGCTATCCTGCCGACACCGCCGAGACCATGCTGCACGTCGAAGGGATGAGCTGCGCCAGTTGCGTGGGACGGGTGGAGCGCGAGCTGTCCAAGGTCCCGGGTGTTCTGGACGCGACGGTCAACCTTGCCGCGCAGTCGGCCACTGTGCGTCATCTGCGTGGCGCGGTCGACCCGGCGCGACTGGTCGCGGCGGTTGGCGCTGCCGGGTATTCCGCCACGCCACGGGGGGATCAGGCTGAAGATCGGACCGAGGACCGCTACGCGGGCGAGGTCGCAACGCTGCGCCGGCAGGTGATCCTGGCCGCGGCACTGGCACTGCCTGTCTTCGTGCTGGAGATGGGCAGCCACGTGATCCCCGGTTTCCACGCGCTCGTGCATGATACGATCGGGATGCAGACCTCGCGGTTCGTGCAATTCGTGCTGACGACGCTGGTGCTGGCCGGTCCGGGCCGTCGGTTCTATGCCGTCGGTATCCCGTCGCTTCTGCGCGGCGCGCCGGACATGAACGCGCTGGTGGCCCTGGGCACTGCCGCCGCGTGGGGCTTTTCGGTGGTGGCGACCTTTGCGCCCGGCCTGCTGCCGCAGGGCACGGCGAACGTTTATTTCGAGGCCGCCGCCGTCATCGTGGTGCTGATCCTTGCGGGCCGGTGGATGGAGGCGCGCGCCAAGGGCCGGACCGGACAGGCGATCCGCCGTCTGGCCGGGTTGCAGCCCCGCGCCGCGCGGGTCGAGCGCGACGGCGACGTGCGTGAGGTGCCAATCGCCGAAATCGCTGTCGGTGACCGCATCCACATCCGTCCGGGCGAGCGGATCGCTACCGACGGCGAGGTGGTCGGGGGCGACTCGTGGGTGGATGAGAGCATGATCTCGGGAGAGCCGGTGCCGGTCGAGAAGGGTATCGGCGCGCAGGTGGTCGGCGGCACGGTCAACGGCAACGGCGCGCTGGTGGTGCGTGCCACCAGCGTTGGCGCCGATACCGTCCTGGCGCAGATCATCCGCATGGTCGAGCAGGCCCAGGCCGCGCGCCTACCGATCCAGGACCTGGTGAACCGGGTGACGATGTACTTCGTCCCGGCGGTGTTGGCGGTGGCGGCGCTGACGGTGATTGTGTGGCTGGTGTTCGGGCCGTCTCCCGCGCTTGCCCATGCGTTGACCGCTGGCGTTGCCGTGCTGATCATT
>JBFHFG010000409.1:0-3763 GCA_041583815.1 Halovulum sp. | reverse complement strand
CCCAACATGGGGATCGGCGGGATCACTCCTGCCATGAAGCTGAAAAAGGCCGTGTGAATTCTACGAAACCACCCCGTTAAAGCGGGGAGGATTAACATCTGACCTCATGTTGAAGACCCGGGATTTCAACTTGATAAGCGATGTGTTCTCTGGCTACTCACCCGCGTGAAGCCGCTCTGCGGGGACGACCATGCAAATCAGTGATGCAAGACCCGCGGCCTTCAGTGTTCTGCGAAGCGCGTAGCTGCTCATCATCTTCGGAACCCTCGGAATCTTCACCGTGTCCTAATGCGCTATTGTCCTACCCGTACTACGGCCCAAGGTCGGGCACAGCCGGCAGTTCAGTCCAGCGGCATCTTGAAGCCGAGATGGCTGGGGGCATAGCCGAGGCGTTCGTACAAACCGTGCGCGCGCGAGCGGGCGTTGTCGCTAGTGAACTGGAGCAGCCGGCGGCGCGCACCGACTCGATCTGCGCCCGGCGGGCGCCGCCGCGCGGCAGCCCCGTGATCAGCGTCCACTGGTAGTCGGCGATCACGCGGCCGTCGAGTTCGCCAACGATCACCGTGGTGCCGACTTCGCTGCGCATTGTGTCGAACGCGGCGCGGTAGGGGGCGAAATCCCTGGATTTGCGGCCGCTGCCCAGATCGTCCTCGTCCAGCAGGGCGGCGATGGCGGGAATGTCCGCGCGCCGCGCCGGCCGGAACGCAGGGATCATGCGGTCAGCGCCGGAACGCCCACGGCGTTGATGAAATCACGGATCAGGGCCGGGTCCTTGACGCCCCGGCTGGACTCGACGCCGGACGAGACATCTACCTGCCGTGCCCCGGTCAGATGCGCGGCCTGCGCGACGGTGTCCGCGGTCAGCCCGCCCGCCAGCATCCACGGCAGGGGCCAACGGCGCCCCTGTAGCAGGCGCCAGTCGAACGACAGGCCATTGCCGCCGGGCAGCGGCGCCTGTTTCGGCGGCTTGGCGTCGATCAGCAACTGGTCGGCGACCTTGGCATAAGCGTCGATGGCGTCGAGGTCGGGCGTGTCGGCAATGCCGATCGCCTTCATCACCGGCAGGCCATAGCGCGCGCGCACCTGTGCCACCCGTTCGGGGGATTCGCCGCCGTGAAGTTGCAACATGTCCAGTGGCACCGTCGCCGTCAGCGCATCCAGCGCCGCGTCGTCGGCATCCACGGTCAGCGCGACCTTGCACACGCCCGCCGGAACCTGCGCGGCCAGTGCGGCGGCGTCGGCTGGGGCGATGTTGCGGGGAGAGCGCTGGAAGAAGACGAACCCGACATAGGCGGCCCCGGCCTGCACCGCAGCGTCAAGCGCGACGGGTTCTGTCACGCCGCAAATCTTGACGCGGATGCCGCCGGTTCGGGCGTCAGGCATTCTTGCTGTCGAGAATCGCCAGAACCTCGTCCTCGTCGGTCATGTGCTTCTGCTTCAGCGCCTGCACTTCGCCTTTCAACTGGGCGGCCTCGCGCTTGCGCCGGGCAGCTTCGCGCCGGTGCTTGTGCTCGCGCAGCCATTCCAGGATGTAGTCGATCAGCAGGCCCACAAGGATCGACACCAGGATCACCACGAACAGCGGCACCTGGATCGACAGCGGCAGAATCGAGGCGATGTTCTCGGGCAGCAGGTTCAGCGTGACCATGCCGCGGTTGGCCAGCGAAAGAGTCACGATCGCGATCAGGATCGCGGCCAGCAGCACGAGCTTGATGAAACGGAGCATACGCCCCTCCTTGTGGTCAGTCCTCGTCGTTCAGACGGTCGCGCAGCAGCTTACCGGTCTTGAAGAACGGAACGTATTTTTCCTCAACGGGCACGGCTTCGCCGGTGCGCGGATTGCGACCTATCCTGGCATCGCGCTTCTTGACCGAAAAGGCGCCGAAACCGCGCAGTTCGACCCGGTTCCCCTCGGCCATGGCCTCGATGATCTGGTCGAACACGGTCCCGACAATACGCTCGACATCGCGCTGATACAGATGCGGATTCTCATCCGCGATTTTCTGGATCAACTCGGATTTGATCATGACACCGGCCTCCTTGCCCGTCATCGCTGAGTTGCTGGCGCAATCTGACCACGGAATCAATACCCCAAGTGCCGGGAAAAATGCAGTCTTTATTTCAGGATAGCCATCAAACGCGGTCCGGGGGTGGTCGCACCGGGCAGGAACGGCCCGTCAGGCAGGCCAAGCCGGGCCACCAAACCGCCCAGGGGGGCCTCTTCCTCGGTGATTTCCCAGGTCTCGACGGGCAGGTCGGCAAGCGCCTCGTCCTGCGATTCGAGCCAGTCTATCGCGTCGGATTCGTCGCCTAGCGCATCGACCAGGCCGGCCTCCTTGGCCATGCGGCCGGTGAAGGTGCGTCCGTCGGTCACACGGTCCAGCGCCGCGCCGTCCAGCCCACGGGCCTTGCCCACCAGCATGGAGAACCAGGCGTGGGTCTCGTTCACCATGCGCTGTTCCAGCGCGCGCGCTTCGGGCGAGAGATCGCGCAGCGGTGACGGCGCGGCCTTGAGATCGGACGAGCGGATGGTTTCAAGATCCACGCCGACCCGGTCCATCAGCCCGGTAAAGGTCATGTATTCCAGGATCACGCCGATAGAGCCGGTGACGGTGTTGCCGCGCGCGATCACGTGGTCGGCGGGCAGGGCCGCCAGATAGCCGCCCGAGGCGGCAACCCCGTCCATCACCGCGACCACGGGCACCCGTGCCGCGATCTCGTTCAGCCCTTCGTACAGGGCCTCGGCCCCGACCACGGTGCCGCCGGGGCTGTCGATGTGCACGATCAGCGCGCGGATCTGCTCGTTCTCGGCCATGTCGGCCAGGATCCGGTCGCGGGCGAGGTCGGTGTAAATGACGTCGTCGATGTGGATGCGTGCGATATGCGGCTGTCGCGGTGCACCGCCGGCCAGCCAGGCGCCCAGCACGCCCAGTGCGACCAGCGCGGCGACCGTGACCAGTACGCCGCGCCAGAATGCGGAACGGCGCCACTTGCGGCGCCGTTCCTCGTAGAAGTCCCGTGTAATCGGGTCCACTTAGTTGTCGTCCTGACCCTTCAGGGCCGCACCCAGGATGTCGCCCAGCGAGGCGCCCGAGTCCGACGAACCGTACTGTTCCACGGCTTCTTTCTCTTCCGCGATCTCGCGTGCCTTGATCGACAGGCCCAGGCGGCGGGACTTGGCGTCGATGTTGGTGACGCGCGCGTCGATCTTGTCGCCCGGGGTGAAGCGCTCGGGGCGCTGCTCGGCCCGGTCACGCGACAGGTCGGAGCGGCGGATGAACGACTTCATGCCGTCGTACTCGACCTCGACACCACCATCTTCGATCTTGGTGACCGTGACGGTGACGATCTGGCCGCGCTTGACGCCCGAGGTCGCCTCGGCGAACGGGTCGCCATCCAGTGCCTTGATCGAGAGGCTGATCCGCTCCTTGTCGACATCCACGTCGGTGACAACGGCCTTGACCACGTCGCCCTTGCGGTAGTCCTGGATCGCTTCCTCGCCGGAACGGCTCCAGTCCAGGTCGGACAGGTGAACCATGCCGTCGATCTCGCCCGGCAGGCCGATGAAGAGGCCGAACTCGGTGATGTTCTTGACCTCGCCCTCGACCTGGGTGCCCTCGGGGTGCGTTTCTGCAAACACTTCCCACGGGTTGCGCATGGTCTGCTTGAGGCCCAGCGACACACGGCGCTTGGCGGTGTCGATCTCGAGCACCATCACGTCCACCTCCTGCGAGGTCGACACGATCTTGCCGGGATGGACGTT
>JBFHFG010000408.1:0-3774 GCA_041583815.1 Halovulum sp. | reverse complement strand
TCGAGATGGGCTATCGCGCGATGTTCATCATGAAGGACCTGGCCGAGGGCAAATCGGTCGACGATCCGATCTACACAGGGCTCGACGTTTGCACCAACGCCAACGCCGCCGACTGCCTCGCCCAATAGGCAGCTGCACGCAGCGAACCGGGTCAGCCGCCGCGCGGCTGGCCCACGCAGCCGTCCACCGCCGATTGCGCTTCGCTCCGCAAGGCCCCACATTGCCGGGATGTACGACAACCGCTTCACGCCCAGGCTCGGGCGCACTCACCTTTCATTCCAGCTGGGCGGCAAGTCGATCGCCTATGCCTATATCCGCAAGAACGGTTGTTCGACCTTCAAGGCGGCGCTGGGGTTTGACGACGACATACACATTGCCCGGTTCGCGAAAGCGCATCCGTGGAAGCCGTGGCGCCGGCACGACGCGACCATCTTCGTCTGGCGTGACCCCGAGGAACGGCTCGTCAGCCTCTACCGCAACAAGGTCCTGGACCAGGACACCAATTCGGACCTGATGTCGGCCTATGTCCGGACGATGGGCGAACAGCCGGGCAGCTTCGACCGGTTCTGCGATTTCGCGCGATTGAACGCGGACCCGCATTGTCGACCGCAGTCGGATCACCTGATGCCGATCAGATACACCCACGCGATCCCGCTCAAACGCCTGCACCAGGCGATGTCGGGCATCGTCGGCGAGGCCGCGGCCGAACCGTTCCGCCATCGGCACCGGCAATCCGCCCCTACCCCGGTCGACGTGTCGGACTATGCCCGCGACGTTATCCGGCAGCACTACGCGCGCGATTACCGTATGATCCGGCGGATCGAGGCGCAGGACTGACGGCTGAAGGCTGAGGGTTCAGCCCGGCCGCCGGGGTAAGGTCAGCTCCACCCGCCGCCGGGTCCGCAATGCGACCACGATCTGCTCGGCCAGGATGGTGGCGACCGCGCCATCCCAGGCATCGGCGGCGCTGTCGTCCACGGTGCCCTGCCCGATCGCCGCGACCCAGGCGCGCGCCTGCTCGCGGTAGGCATCCGCGAAGCGCGGGATCCAGTTCTGCGGATAGGCGCTGCGCTGCGCCGCGTCGACCCGGGTCAGGGTGCGCGCCGGTTCCGCCATCGCGATGGTCCCCTTCGCGCACACCGCCTCGGCGTGGACGTGATAGCCATAGTCGGCATTCATCGACACTTCGGTCGACACCACGGCGCCGGTCTCGGCTTCCAGCAAGATCAGCAGCGGATCGCCCAGCGGGTCATACGCGCTGGAGGTCGAGGGCACGACCGTTGCCGCCACGAACTCTGCCCCCAGCAGCCAGCGGCAGATGTCGATCTCGTGCACGAACGAGTTGGTGATCGCCATGTGCGGCTCGAACCAGTCCGGCACCTGCTGGTTGCGGTGCAGGCAGTGCACCAGGCGCACCGGGCCAAGCGTATCGGCGTCGATGGCAGCCTTCATCTCGCGGTAGGTCGGATCGAAGCGGCGCATGAAGCCGGTGTGAACCAGCTTGCGGCCGGTCTGCGCTTCGGCCTCGACGATGCGCAGGCAATCCTCGGGGGTGACTGCCAGCGGCTTCTCGCACAGGACGGGCTTGCCCGCCTCTATCGCGGCCAGCGCAAGCGGTGCATGAGTCGGGTCGGGCGAGGCGATGATGACCGCGTCCACGTCGGCAGCAAGGATCAGGTCCATCCCGTCGGTGACCGCACGCGCATCCCCTGCCGCGCGCGCGGCACGGGCGGGATCGGCGTCTGCCACGCCAACCAGATGCGCGCCCGGTGTCTCGTTGCGGATGATCCGCGCATGATCGGCGCCCATGATGCCCGCGCCGATGACCCCTACGCCCAGGCTCATGCGCCTGTCTCGTTTGCTGTCGTCATTATCTTCCTCAATCCGGTCCCGGCGCATGGTTCCGACGAGACCGCGATCTTGTCAACCAAGCCCCCGGGCGGCGATCGCCACGACGATTCCGCGGCTGGGTCCCCTGCCCTCAGGCCCGGACGGGTGATTGCACGCTTTCGATCCGGCGCTCGGTGACGGGATCGAACAGGTGGAGGGCGCCCGCGTCGATGCTCAACGGAACCTGTTCTCCCGCGACGAGGCTGCGCACTTCGGTGGATTGCATGGTGACATGACGGCCATCGATTTCCAGGTGATACAAGCGGCATCCGCCCGACACCTCGACAACGTCAAAGACGCCCGACAAAGTGCAGTCGCCGTCACCGAAGCCCAGCGCCTCGGGGCGGATACCGACGATGACGGCTTTCCCCGGTTGCACAGCGATGCGCGCGGCAAGGTCGATCACCGCGCCGCCTGACAGCGCGACCCGCACACCGGTGTCATCCATCCAACCGTGCAGGAAGTTCATCGGCGGCGCGCCGACGGCTTCTGCGACGTGGATGTTGACCGGGCTTGCGTGAATTTCTGCGGGCGTGCCGACCTGCTCGATCCGACCGGCGCGCATCACGACAAGCAAATCGGCCAGGGCTATCGCCTCGGCCTGGTCCTGGGTCACGAGGACCGAAGTCGCGCCAACACGGTCGTGAACGCGCCGGATCTCGTGCCGCAACTGCGCCCGCAGCTTGAGATCGAGGCTCGACAGCGGCTCATCGAACAGAAGTAGCCCGGGCGCGCCGATGATGGCGCGGGCCAGTATCACGCGCAGCCGTTCTGCGGCAGTCAGCTCGCCAGGTTTGCGATCCAGCAGGTCGCCCAGTTCGACGATTTTCGCAGCCTCCTCGACGCGGGCGTTTCGTTCATCGGCGCCCGGATGGGCCACGCCCAGTCCGTGACCGATATTCTCGACCACCGTCAGATGCGGGTAGAGCGTGTCGTTTTGCAGAACCATCGCACAGCCGCGATCCCCGGGGTTCTGCCCCGCGACGGAGCGGCCGTCGATCCGGACGGCGCCTCCGGTCGGTTCCTCCAACCCGGCGATCAGGCGCAGCAAGGTGGATTTGCCGCAGCCCGATGGCCCAAGCAAGACCGCAAACGCGCCATCGGCCACGTCCAGATCGACACCGCGCAGGACCTCGACCCTGTCGAACGCCTTGGTTACGCCCCGTATCCAGATGTCGGCCATGGTCGATCCTTCCGGGCATGCGGCGGCCGGACCATGCCCGGCCGCCGACCGCAGGTCAGTTCGTCGCGATCTTGCCGCGCATCCAGTCGCCGAACTCGGTCAGCGCCTGCTTGGCGGTCTGCTCCTGCAGGACGATCGACTGCCAGTAGGCAGGCTCTTCCGAGCGGATCGCCGGCATTGCGGGCGGGCGGGCACGGCCAAAGGCCACGTCCAGCTGCTCGTTGGCGACCAGGTACTCGGGGTGCTCCTCGATCCGCGCGCGGGCGACGTCGGTCTCCAGCGCGCCCTTGATGATCGGCAGATAACCGGTGCGGGTGAAAATGAACGCGTTGTTCTCGGGCGTGGTCGCGAAGCGGATGAACTCCCACGCGCCCTGCTTCACCTTGTCATCGGCACTGGCGATAATGCCCAGCGTCGCGCCGCCGATCGGGGCCGCGCAGACCTCTTGGCAAGGCAGCGGCGCCACGCCCAGGTCGAACTCCAGCTCGGTCAGCTTGCGGGTCAGGCCGCCGGTCGAGTTGAACTCGATCGCGGATTTCCCGGCGCTGAAGTACTGGTCGGCCACGTCCTCGTCCAGCGCGGCATCCAGCGAGGCAACGTGATGCACGTTCACCCAGTCCGCTGCGGTCTGGTAAGCAAAAGCGGACTGCTCCATGTCGATCTGCACCGAGTTGTCGACCGGATCGACCCAGCCGCCACCG
>JBFHFG010000407.1:0-3775 GCA_041583815.1 Halovulum sp. | reverse complement strand
TCGGTCAATATCGTGGGCGACCGCCTGCGCGAGATCCTCAACCCGAGGCTGGCCCAATGAGCGCGCCCCTGCTGGATGTCCGGGGTCTGAAGACCTGGTTCGAAACGCCCAAGGGCACGATCAAGGCCGTCGACGGGGTCGATCTGACCCTGCACCGCGGACAGATCCTTGGCCTTGTCGGCGAAAGCGGCTCGGGCAAGTCGATCACCGGGTTCTCGGTGATCGGGCTGGTGGACCAGCCGGGCCGGGTGGTCGACGGGCAGATCCTGTTCCAGGGCGAGGATCTGCGCAACGCGAGCGATGCGCGGCTGCGCGACATTCGCGGCAACCGGATCGCGATGATCTTCCAGGACCCGATGATGACGCTGAACCCGGTCCTGCGGATCGGCACGCAGATGATCGAGACGGTGCAGGCGCACGAGCACGTCTCGCGTGCCGAGGCCCGGGCCCGCGCCCGCGATGCCCTGGGGATGGTCGGCATTCCCAACCCCGAGGAACGGATCGACGCCTATCCGCACCAGTTCTCGGGTGGGATGCGCCAGCGGGTCGCCATCGCGACCGCGCTGCTTCACAAGCCGGACCTGATCATCGCGGACGAGCCGACGACAGCGCTGGACGTGACCATCCAGAGCCAGATCCTGTCGGAGGTGCAGAAGCTGGCGCGCGACTTCGGCATGGGTCTGATCTGGATCAGCCACGATCTGGGCGTCGTGGCGGCCTTGGCCAACACGGTCGCCGTCATGTACGCGGGCCGGATCGTCGAGCGGGGCACGGTGGACGAAGTGCTGGATACGCCCCGGCATCCCTATACCCGCGGCCTGATCGAAAGCCTGCCGATGGAGAACGACCGCGGTCAGCCTCTGCGGCAGATCCCGGGCAATGCGCCGCCGCCGCTGGGCCGCCCCGAAGGTTGTCCGTTCCGTCCGCGCTGCGCGCTGGCCGACGCCGCCTGCCTGGCCGAGCCGCCGGAAACCGGCACTCCGGCCCGAAGCTGGCGCTGCTTCCATCCCATCACCAGCCGGGAGGATGCGGCATGAGCACGGACGCCCCGATGATCGAGGCCCGCA
The DNA here is from genome assembly GCA_041583815.1 of Halovulum sp. Lineage (GTDB taxonomy): Bacteria > Pseudomonadota > Alphaproteobacteria > Rhodobacterales > Rhodobacteraceae > Halovulum. Next base: position 2,708 of record JBFHFG010000407.1, on the reverse strand, counting down.
ACATCACCAAGCAGTTCCGCCGCGAGCCCGATTTCGCGGAACGGCTGGCGATCCGCACCGGGCTGGCCAAGCCGCCTGCGGCGGTCCATGCGCTGGACGACGTGTCGGTCGAGATCCGCCGTGGCGAGGTCGTCGGCCTTGTCGGCGAAAGCGGCTGCGGCAAGTCCACACTTGGCCGGGTCATCGCCGGGATGCTGCCGCCGACGCAGGGCGCGATCCTGCGCGACGGGCAGGACATCGCCCGGATGAAGGGGCGCGAGCGCAAGGCGATGCGGCTGGCGACGCAGATCATCTTTCAGGACCCGATGTCGTCGCTGAACCCGCGCAAACGCGTGGTCGACATCATCGGCGAGGCGCCGGTGCTGCATGGCATCGTGCCGGGTCGCGAGCGCCGCGCGCTGGTCGAGAAGCTGATGGACCAGGTCGGTCTCGATCCGGCGATGCTCAACCGCTATCCGCACCAGTTCTCGGGCGGGCAGCGGCAGCGCATCGGGATTGCCCGCGCACTGGCGGTGAACCCGGATTTCCTGGTCTGCGACGAAAGCATCGCGGCGCTGGACGTGTCTATCCAGGCGCAGGTGATCAACCTGCTGGTCAAGCTGAAGCAGGACCTGGGCCTGACGCTGCTGTTCATCAGCCACGACCTGTCGGTGGTGCGCTACATCTCGGACCGGGTGGTGATAATGTACCTGGGCCGTGTTGTCGAAAGCGCGCCGACGGCGCAGATCTTCGACGCGCCCCGGCATCCGTACACCCGCGCCCTGCTGGAGGAGATCCCGCGCATCGACCGGCGCGGGCGCGAATTCTCGAGCATCAAGGGCGAGATCCCCTCGCCGGTGAACCCGCCCTCGGGCTGCCATTTCCACCCGCGCTGCCCCTTCGCCTCGGACCGCTGCCGCGCCGAGCGACCGAAGCTGCTGACCCCCGCGGCGGGACACGCCATCGCCTGCCACCTGAACGACGGGGCGGGGCAGATCGACACCCACAAGCAAAACGAACGCGCCATTCAACAGGGAGCACTATGATGAGCCTTACAAGAATTGCCTCGGTCGCCGCACTTCTGGCGACCACGGTCCTGACGCCGGTGCTGGCACAGGACCTGACCATCGGCCGCGCGAGCGAGCAGAGCTCGATCGATCCGCAGTTCTCGCGCACCGGCAACAACCAGATGACGGCGACGATGTTCTTCGACCGTCTCGTTTCGTTCGACCCGAACCTGCAGATCACGCCGGGCCTGGCCGAAAGCTGGGAGAACGAGGACGAGAACACCTGGCTGATCCACCTGCGCCCCGGCGTCACCTTCCACGACGGCTCGGCCCTGACGGCGGATGATGTGATCTACTCGCTCGAGCGGGCGGACGAGGTGCCGAACTCGCCCGCGCCGTTCTCGGACATGGTGTCGTCCGTGGCCGGGATGGAGAAGGTCGACGACCTGACGGTGAAGATCACCACCACGGCCCCGAATCCGGCGCTGCTGGAAGATATCGGCCGGGTGTTCATCATCTCGAAGGCCGCCAGCGAGGGCAAGGCGAGCGAGGATTTCAACTCGGGTGCCGCTGCCATCGGCACCGGCCCCTACAAGTTCGGCGAATGGAAGCCGGGCGAGACACTGACCATGACAGCGAATGCGAACTATTGGGGCGATGTGCCCGAGTTCCAGGACGTCGAGGTGCGCTTCATCTCGAACGACGCCGCGCGGGTCGCGGCGCTGCTGTCGGGCGCGGTCGATGTGATCGACGCGGTGCCGCCGCAGGACGTGCCCCGGCTGGAGCAGACCGAGGGCATGCAGGTCGTGTCGGAAGCGTCGGGCCGGGTGATCTATCTGGGCCTGTCGATGCGCGGCGACCAGGCACCGGGCGTGACGGATCTGGACGGCAACCCGCTTGCCGAGAACCCGTTCAAGGACGTGCGGGTGCGCAAGGCGATCTCGCTGATGATTGACCGGGGTCTGATCGTGGATCGCATCCTGGGCGGTTCGGGCGTGCCTGCCGGGCAGTTGGTGCCGGACGTGCTGGGTGGCCACAACCCTGACGTCGCGCCGGACGAGGTCGACGTGGAACGGGCCAAGGAACTGCTGGCCGAGGCGGGCTATCCCGACGGGTTCGGCATCACCGTCTACAGCTCGAACGACCGGTTTCCCGGTGACGGGGACCTGGCACAGGCCCTGGGCCAGATGCTGGCGCGCGGCGGGCTGAAGGTGAACGGGGTCGAGGCGCTGCCCTACTCGGTCTATTCAAAGGCTGCCAGCGCGGGTGATTACGGCGCGTTCGTCTTCTCGCTGGGATCGTCCACGCCGACCTCGGCACCGAACCTGCAATCGCTGCTGCACAGCTATGACAAGGAGGCGGGCAAGGGGGCGTTCAACCGCGTGCGCTTCTCGTCACCAGCGTTCGATGCGGCGCTGAACGAGGCCGTGCAGGAGTTCGACACCGAGACGCGGCTGGCCAAGCTGCGCGAGGCGACGGCGCTGGTCTTCGAGGAACAGCCCATCGTGCCGCTCTACTGGCAGAAGGTGCACTGGGGCCTGAAGAACGGTCTGGCCATCGAGGCCGGGCTTTCCGAACAGACCCTGCCGCAGAACATCACCTCGGAGCAGTGAACAGGATGACCACCCCCGCAGCAGAGATCGCGTTGTCTGACGTGCTGACACCGGCCGAGGCGCTTGGCGAGGGGATGGTCGTGCATCGGAACGTCATGGTTCCGATGCG
>JBFHFG010000406.1:0-3796 GCA_041583815.1 Halovulum sp. | reverse complement strand
GGCGGCCCACAGGCGCTCGCGCAGGTGCATCTCGTCGAGCGGCTCGATCACCTCGCCGTCGGCGCCGACACGCTCGGCGGCCTCGATCACGCGCTGGTAGAGCAGCTCGGGCAGCACGAGGCGGCGCTCGAACAGGCGCGGCCGGGCCTGGTAGGCGATGCGCAGCGCGTCGCGGAACCCGCGCGTCGTGACCAGCACCGTGCGGTCGCCCTTGCGCTCGAGCAGCGCATTGGTGGCGACCGTCGTGCCCATCTTGACCGCACCGACGCGGCTCAGCGGGATTTTGGCGTCCGTCTCAAGGTCAAGAAACTGCCTGATGCCGTGCAGTGCCGCGTCGGCGTAGACCTCGGGGTTCTCGGACAGGTATTTCGCCGTCAACAGCTCGCCCCCGGGCGTGCGCGCGACAATATCGGTGAAGGTGCCGCCACGGTCGATCCAGAAATCCCAGGTTCCCGAGGTCTCGGCCATGCGTACGCTCCCTTGTCCGTCGTCTTTTGTTAGGAGGTTGCAGGCCCTACTGCAATCGACAGGGTTGCAACGCCTTACGTTTGCGTGACCGATTGCCGCCGGGCTGGCAGCCGCCCGCCGCGCCGGGTAAAATCGCGCAATGTCGATTTGGAGCCGCATCGCTGAAGCGCTAAAGGCCCTCGCGAGCGGCGAAAGCCTCTCGGAGTTGTTCCGGCGCACCCGTACACCGCCCGAACGGTCGGTGGCGTTCACCATTGCCGTAATCTCACTGGGGGCCAAGATGGCCAAGGCGGATGGCGAGGTGACGCGGGACGAGGTGCGCGCCTTTCGCGAGATCTTCTATATCCCGCCAGAGGAAGAGGCCGCCGCCGCGCGGGTTTTCAACCTTGCGCGACAGGACGTGGCGGGCTTCGACGTCTATGCCCGCCGCATCGCGCGGATGTTCCAGGACGATCCGAAGATCCTGGAAAACCTGATGGAAGGGCTGTTCCACATCGCGATGGCCGACGGCAATTACCATGAATGCGAGAACCTGTTCCTGGAAAAGGTCGGCGTGGCCTTCGGCCTGGACGAGCTGACGTTCCGCGCCCTACGCGCACGCCACGTGCCCGATGCCGCGCCCGATCCCTATACCGTGCTGGGCGTCACGCCCGAAACGCCGATGAAAGAAATCCGCCTGCACTGGCGGCACCTGGTTGCCGAAACGCATCCGGACAAGATGGTGTCGCGCGGCCTTCCAGAAGAAGCGATCAAGATCGCCACCCGCCGCATGGCCGCCATAAACGCGGCCTGGGAAGAGATCCGGCAAACCCGGGCGCACGCCTGAGCCGCCGCCGACATGCGTATCGCCACATGGAACATCGAATGGTTCGCGGAACTCTTCGATGACTCGAACCGGCTGCTGGCCGACGAGGAACCGTCGCACCGTTACAAGGTCAGCCGCAGCGAGCAGGCGGATGCCATCGCCTGGGTGCTGGAAAGGATCGACGCCGACCTGACGGTGATCATCGAAGCGCCCGACACCGGAACCACCCGCTCGACGGTCACGGCGCTGGAGGGGTTCTCGGCCACCTACGGTCTGCGCCAGAACCGTGCATTGATCGGGTTTCCGAACCACACGATGCAGGAAATCGCCGCACTCTACGATCCCGCGGCGGTCTCGCTGCGGCACTTGCCGATGGAAACCCCGCACGCCCCGCGGTTCGACGGCAGCTTCTCGCTGGACGTCGATGTCGATGACCAGCCGGACATTCACAGCTTCTCGAAACCGCCGCTCGAATTGGAACTGACCGGGCCGGGCATCGACCTGCCGCTGCGTCTGATCGGCGTGCACGCGAAATCCAAGGCGCCGCACAAGGCCCGGTCCGAGGCGGATTTCCTGCGCCTGGCCATCGCCAACCGGCGCAAGCAACTGGCGCAATGCGTCTGGTTGCGCCGCCGGATCGACGACATGCTGGCCGACGGGTTGCCGGTGATGGTCATGGGTGACCTGAACGACGGCCCCGGCATCGACCATTACGAGAAACTGTTCGGCCGATCCTCGGTCGAGGTGGTGCTGGGCGACCCCGAGATCGGCGAAACACGGCTGTTCGACCCACACGCCGAGGCGTGGCTGAACCCAAGGCAGGGCTGGACCCTGTCGACCGCGCGGTTCTACCACCGCCCGATGCAGCGCTATGTGAACGCCCTTCTGGACTACATCATGGTCAGCGCCGACATCTGCGACGCCTACCGGCCGCGCTGGCGCATCTGGCATCCGTTCGACGATCCCCGAATCTATGCGGACGAACCCCTGCGCGATGCCTTGCTGGCGGCCTCCGACCACTTCCCCGTCACCGTGGATCTGGGGTGACTTTCACCGCGCGCGCCCCCATATTGAGGGCATGCGCACATTGATCCTGGCCCTTTCACTGACCCTTGCCACCCCGGCGCTGTCGCAGGACGCACCGCCCGAGGAGGAACCGCGCGGTCGCCCGCTCGATTCGATCCTCGAGCTGTTCATCGACCGCACCGAAGAGGCGATGCGCGGCATGGTCGAGGAAATCGAACCCGAGCTGAACGCGCTGCTGCAGGAAATGGGCCCCGAGATGGAGCGTCTGATGGGCGCCATCGTGCCCGAACTGCAGAAACTGGCCGACACCGTGGGCGGGCTTGCCAATTACGAGATGCCCGAGGTGCTGCCGAACGGCGACATCATCATCCGGCGCAAGAAAGACGCGCCACCGCTACCCGAGGGACTGATCGACGAAGACGACTCGATCGACCTCTGACCCAACCCGTTTTCCCGGAGCTTTCATGACCGACGCGACACCTTTCCGCCTGTCCGTTCTCCAACCCTTGCGCGATGCCGCTGATCCCGGCGCGGCGCAGCTGGGCGACCTGCCCGAATGGAACCTGGACGACCTGTATCCGGGGATGGACTCGGCCCCGCTGAAGGCTGACCTCGAAAAGCTGACCGCCGACTGCACCAGCTTCGCTGCGGACTACGAAGGCAAGATCGCCGACCTCGACGCCGCCGGAATGCTGACCTGCATCCAGCGTTACGAAACCATCAGCGAAACCGCCGGCCGCATCATGAGTTATGCTGGCCTGCTGCACGCGCAGGACACCACCGACCCGGTGCGCGGCAAGTTCCTGTCGGACATGCAGGGCAAGGTGAACGAGGCGACCACAGCGCTGGTGTTCTTCTCACTCGAAATGAACCGCGTGCCCGACGACAAGCTTGGCGCGAACCTGAAGGCGAACGCAGATCTGGCCCGCTACAAGCCGGTGCTGGACCGCTTGCGCAAGATGAAGCCGCACCAGCTGTCGGACGAGCTTGAGCATTTCCTGCACGATCAGGGCGTCGTGGGCGCCAGCGCCTGGGTCCGCCTGTTCGACGAAACGATGGCCGGCCTGCGCTTCACCGTCGACGGCGAGGAAAAGCCGCTGGAAGCTACGCTCGACATGCTGTCGGATCATGACCGGGCCACGCGGGAAAAAGGCGCCCGCGCGCTGGTCGAGGTGTTCGCGAAGAACGTTCCGCTGTTCGCGCGCATCACCAACACGCTCGCCAAGGAAAAGGAGATCGAGGACCGCTGGCGCAAGCTGCCCTCGCCCCAGGCGTCCCGCCATTTGGCAAACGACGTCGAACCCGAGGTCGTGCAGGCCTTGCGCGATGCCGTGGTCGCCGCCTATCCGCGCCTCAGCCACCGTTACTACCGGCTCAAGGCGAAATGGCTGGGCCTGGACAAGCTTCAGGTCTGGGACCGCAACGCGCCGCTGCCGATCGAGACCAAGAAGGTCGTGACCTGGGCCGAGGCGCGCGAGACGGTGACCGCGGCCTATG
>JBFHFG010000405.1:0-3807 GCA_041583815.1 Halovulum sp. | reverse complement strand
GTCGAAGGGATCGAGGACCAGTTGCCGAACTGATCCCGCCCCGCACGAACCGTCCCCGCGCTATCCGGCGCGGGGTCTCTCATGTCCGGAGCCGCGTATGACCTACGACCTGTCCGCCGAAACACCGGATGTCGAGACCTACCTGATGCTGCGCCGCGTCGCAGGCCTCAGCCCGTTCTCGTCCGAGGCGGCGCGGCGTGGCCTGCCCGGAAGCTGGCACGCGGTCCTCGTCCGGCAACAGGGTGCACCCGTCGGCATGGGCCGCATCATCGGCGACGGCGGCTGTTTCTTCCAGGTCACCGACATCGCCGTGCATCCGGATCACCAGGGCAAGGGCCTGGGCAAGCGGATCATGGCCGCGCTGATGGACCATTTCCGCACCAGCGCCCCGTCCTCGGCCTATATCAGCCTGATGGCGGACGTGCCCGCCGACCGGCTCTATGCTCAATACGGGTTCAGGCCGACCGCGCCCGCCACCATCGGCATGGCGCAGATCCTGGACTAGCGCCGCTTCAGCAACCGGCCGTCGATCGCCGCAAGTCCGGCCCCGATCAGCGCCATTCCGGCAAGTTGAGCGCCGGTCAGCACTTCGCCCAGCAGTCCGACGCCCAGCAGGATCGCGGACACCGGCACCAGGAACGTCACCAGCAGGATGTTCGTCGCCCCGGCGCGCGCCAACACCCGGAAATACAGCACATAGGCCAGCGCCGTCGCCAGGACCGCCAGTGCCACCACGGCGGCCCAGATCTCTGCACCCGGCGCGGGCAACGCCCAGGGCCGATCCACGATCAGCGCCAGCGGCACAAGCACCAGCGAAGAGGCCGTGACCTGCCCCGCAGCCACGGCCACCGGATCGACGCCCCAACGCGCAAAGCGCCGCCCGAATACCCCCGCACACGCATACGAGAACGCCGCGCCCAGGATCGCCAGTTGCGCCCACCCGGCGCGGCCCATCCCCTCAAGCGCCTGCGGACCGATCATGACGACCACGCCCGCGAAGCCCAGCATGACACCGGCCAGCTTGCGCGCGCTGACCCGTTCGTCGGCCAAAACCAGACCGGCGACGAGCACCCCGAACAGCGGCGTCGTCGCGTTCAGGATAGACGCCAGTCCCGCACCGATGCTCGTCTGCCCCCAGACGATCAGCCCGAAGGGGATCACGTTGTTCAGCACGCCCATCGCCAGCAGGCTGCCGATCACCCGCCGCCCGGCCGGAATGCGGCGCCCCGTCGCCAGCAGCACCGCCCACAGCACCAGCGCCGCCAGCCCGACGCGCAGCGCCACGATGGTCAGCACCGGCAAGGCGGTCACGATCACCCCGATCAGGAAGAACGACCCGCCCCAAAGCAGGGACAGCACCAGCAGCATGACCCAGTCCGCACGTCCCATCACGGGCGTGATCTGGCTTGAAACGGGGCGGCTCAGCGACATCGGCGGCTCCTGTTGCGACTGGCCCCGTCCTAGCCCGCTACCGGGGGCAGCGCGACCCGGATCCTGCGCCATCGGCGGCTTGTTTGCATCCCCCGGACACGCTTGATACGATTCGCCTCGAATACCGGAAGTCCACGCCCAGCAAGGGAACGGCGTGCCCCGGAGAATCCACCAGAATTCAGGAGTCTGACATGACCAAAGCCGCCGCGGCCGGAGACACTTTGCGCCTGCACTACAAAGGAACCTTCGAGGACGGAACCGTGTTCGATTCTTCCGAAGGCCGTGACCCGCTGGAGTTCACGCTCGGCTCGGGCCAGATCATCCCCGGTCTCGACCAGGGCGTGACCGGCATGGAAGTCGGCGAAGAACGCTCTGTCACCGTCGCCCCCGCCGAGGGCTATGGCGAGCGGGACGAGAAGCTGGTTCAGGCCGTCCCGCGCGAGACGATCCCCGACCACATCCCGACCGAGCCGGGCACCCAGTTGCAGATGCAGACGCCCCAGGGTCAGCAGATCCCCGTGGTCGTCACCGGCGTGACCGAAGAGTCGGTCGAGCTGGACGCCAACCACCCGCTGGCCGGCAAGACGCTGAAGTTCGACGTCAAACTGGTCGAGATCGCCTGATCGAACCGGTCGGCATGATCTGAAAAACACAACGCCCCCGCGATCGCTCGCGGGGGCGTTTTCCGTTTCGATGCCGGACGCGCCCGGTCGGATCCGCGCTACAGCTCTCCCAGCCCGCTTTCGGCAGGATCGCGGAACAGCGCTATGGCCAGGGCCGCGACCATCACTGCACGCCGAACCGCCACATCCTCGCCAGTCGGCAAGTGGACCACGCGACCGCCGTTGGTTCCGACGGCACCCACCGGACGCCCGGCCAGCGTGAAGACATAGCCCAGCGGCGCACCGGTCGGCAGCCCGCCCGAGGCGGCCGTGTGAACCGACCGGAACTGAAGCACCACGCGATCCAGCGCGATCTCGCCGCGCCGCTCTTCGACGGACAGCGCCCCGGCGGGACCGGTAATCGCCTGCTGAAGTTCGAACCGCGCCGGGATAGCACTGCCGCCGACCGTGAAGTCACACCGGTACGAGACCGGCCGCGTGCGGAAATCGCCGATATCAAGCGTGATGGCGGTTCCCCGAATCGCGCAGTCAGCGGCCAACGGGCCCGACAGGGCCGGTCCGTTCAGCGTGAACCGGGTAAACCCGCCGCGCCGGTCAATGATGCCGCCCAGCGCAAGGCGCGTCTCGGACCGATGGTAGGTGCCGCTGTACTCCGCCGCGCGATAGCTGCCCTGGTTTCCCCCGCCGATCCCGGTGATGGGCACCGCTTCGGTTCTTTCGGACAACCCGTCGGGCATGGCCATGGTCGCCACGCCGACCATGTCGCAAGCGACGAGGGTGAAGACGAGGCCGAGCAAGGCCGATTTGATGGAAGTCACGATGCGAATATCCTTCTGAAAACGCATTCGCCCATCATGCCCATCCGTTGGCGAAGTCAATCAGCCGCTGTGCGTTTCGCAACACCCGCACGCACATTCCCACGCTGCCCCACAATGAACGAACGAAAACGCCTGCCGCTTTCACGGCAGGCGTTCATGTGGTGTTCGTCAGGCCGGATTCCCGGTTGGTTCAACCCTTCAGAAGGGCTTTCGCCTGGCCAACCCAGTCGTCGCGGCGGATGCGGCCCGGCAGGCCGCCCAGCGCCTCGTCCATCTGGTCGATCTTGGCATCGTCCCATGCGGCGATGTCCGCAAAGCTGGTCACGCCCTGCGCTTTCAGGTTGGCGGCCATCTTCGGACCGACACCCTTCAGCAGCGTCAGGTCGTCCGCAGCCGTCTTCGGCGCGGGCGACGCGGCAGGTTTCGGCGCGTCCTTCACCGGCTCGGCCTTGGCAGGCTCGGCTTTGACGGGCGCCGCCTTTACAGGCTCAGCCTTCGCGGGCTCAGCTTTCACGGTTTCCGCTTTCGAGGCTTCCGGCTTCGGCGCTTCGGCCTTCACAGGTTCGGCCTTTGCGGGTGCGGCCGGCTTTGCCTTCGGCGCGGCGGCTTCAGGCTTGGCGGGCGCGGGTTTGGGCGCGGCAGGCTTGGCGGCAACAGGTTTCGTCGGCGCGGTCACGACTTCGGCGTCCACCGCGTCCTTGCGAATCGGGCTGCGCTTGGGCTTGCTCGCCCGGCGCGGCGCCGGGGCGTCAGCCTCCAGGTCGGCAAACCGCCAGGTCACGCCGAAGAAAGGCGCCATCGGCGACAGGGACGTCCAGTACTCGACCGGCCCTTCGCCCGGCCGGGGCCACAAGCGGGTCGGATCGATCTTGGCTGCGAAAAACATTTCGACTCCGGTTTCGGGGTTATCTTTCCAATATAAGTATCATCGTTTC
>JBFHFG010000404.1:0-3807 GCA_041583815.1 Halovulum sp. | reverse complement strand
GCGCGCCGCCAAGCTGACCCGCACCGCGCTGATCTTCGTGGGCCGCGCGCTGGACCCCGCGCTGGGTTTCCCGGACAGCGCGCTCTACGATGCGGACCACGTACATATCCTGCGCACGAAACGCGGCTGACTTGGCGCGAGACCCCGGACCCCCTATCTTCGGGGCAAAGCGTATGCTATGCGCTGCCGCTTCACGCCCACCCGGAGAGCCCGATCATGACCGCAACCGCGCCCGTGACACAGGATCTGTTGACCATTCCGCGCAAGGACACCGGCCGTCCGAACCTGATCGGCCTGTCCCGCGAGGCGTTGCGCGAAGCGATGATCGAGGCCGGAACGCCCGAAAAGCAGGCCAACATGCGCACAAGCCAGGTCTGGGCCTGGCTGTACCAGAAGGGTGCGAAGGATTTCGACGAGATGACCAATCTGTCAAAGACCTTCCGCGCCGCGCTGGCCGAAACCTATGAAATCCGCCGCCCCGAGGTCGTGACCCGGCAGGTGTCGGAGGATGGCACGCGGAAGTACCTGCTGCGCATCGCCGGCGGGCACGAGGTCGAGGCGGTCTATATCCCCGAGGAAGATCGCGGGACGCTGTGCATCTCAAGCCAGGTTGGCTGCACACTGACCTGCTCGTTCTGCCACACCGGCACGCAGAAACTGGTGCGCAACCTGACCGCCGGGGAAATCGTCGGCCAGATCCTGGTGGCGCGCGACGACCTGGGCGAATGGGGCCACAAGGCCGACGGCAAGCGACTGGTGTCCAACATCGTGCTGATGGGCATGGGTGAGCCGCTGTATAATTTCGAGGGTGTGCGCGATGCGATGCAGATCACGATGGACGGCGAGGGGCTGAGCATCTCGCGCCGCCGCATCACCCTGTCGACCAGCGGCGTGGTCCCGGAAATCGCCCGCGCGGGCGAGGAAATCGGCTGCATGCTGGCGATCAGTTTCCACGCGACGACCGACGAGACCCGCGACAAGCTGGTGCCGATCAACAAGAAATGGAACATCGAGAAGCTGTTGCAGGCGTGCCGCGACTACCCGCGGCTGAGCAACGCCGAGCGGATCACCTTCGAATACGTGATGCTCAAGGGCGTGAACGACAGCGACGCCGACGCCAAGCGGCTGGTGCAGCTGATCGCGGGCATCCCGGCCAAGATCAACCTGATCCCGTTCAACCCCTGGCCCGGCGCGCCCTACGAGCGTTCCGATTGGGACCGTATCGAGGCTTTCGCCGAGATCGTGAACCGCGCCGGATACGCCAGCCCGGTCCGCACCCCGCGCGGCGAGGACATCATGGCCGCCTGTGGCCAGCTGAAGTCCGCGACCGAGCGCGCCCGCAAGACCCGCGCCCAGATCGAGGCCGAGGCGACACAGGGCTGAGCGCCCGCGCAACACAAATGCCTGCCTGACGTGCCGTGCATCCTTGCCGGTAAGGCCCCGGCTAGGGTACTCTGCCTGCCTACAAGCCGCCCGAACAGAGGTGGCCGAGCAGGTCTAAGAGGTCGAGAAACGATGACAGGCATTTGCAGGCCGCGCCGCGCGGTCATTCTGGGGATGGCCGCAGCGGGACTGACCGCCTGCGGCCGCGACTATGCGACGCTTCCCCCGGCGGATCACGTGATGGTGCTGAAGGCCGAACGCCGCCTGCTGCTTCTGCAACAGCAGAAGCCGGTGCGCGAGTTCGACATCGGCCTGGGCTTTGCCCCGCAGGGCCAGAAGGAACAGGAAGGCGACGGCCGCACCCCCGAGGGGCGCTATTTCGTCGACCGCAAGAACCCGAATTCCAGCTTTCACCTGAGCCTGGGGATCAACTATCCCACGCCTGCCGATGTCGCGCGGGCCCAGGCGCTGGGGATCGATCCGGGCGGGGACATCTTTATCCACGGCCAGCCGAACACTGGCTATCGCAGGGATGATCCGGACTGGACCGCCGGCTGCATCGCCGTCGCCAACGCCGAGATCGAAGAGATCTATTCGCGCGTCGCCCTGGGCACGCCGGTCACGATCCTGGCTTGAACGTGATGCCGGCTGGCCCGGATGCCCGGGCCGGCCAGATCGCGTGAAACCCTCTCACGAAAGGCCCCGGCGGGGCCGACGCGTCAGGACTCGGGCAGGCTGTTCGGCCCCGAGAAGGCGACGTATTGCGGCGTGCCGCCGGACTGACCCAGCACCTGCACCCACCACAGCTTGCCGTCGGGTTCCTGGAACCAGCCAAGGCCCACGTTGTCGGCCTCGGGGGTCAGCATGACGCGGCGCGTCACCGGGTCGTCCACCCAGCTCTGGAAGGACTGGATCACGTCGTCATAGGATTCCGAGATGTTCTCGCCGATCCAGCGGCCGGTATAGCCGGCGCGGCGCACCCGGTCCGGCGGTGCCGTCCCGTCCGAGCCGAAGTGCCACTGCCGCTCCTGCACGCTCATGTCGCGGGCATGGGTCCGGGCCGCCGCGGTCAGCTGCGCCGACAGTGTGACAGGCTGCAGGCCGCGACTGGCGCGAAACGCGTTCAGCGCGTCCACGTGGCTGGTCAGCACCGCCTGGGTGTCAGCCTCGCGGATCAGGGTCACGCCCGACGCCGTTTCCGACGGCGGTGTCGTGCATGCAGTGACAAGCCCCAGCATCAGGAGCAGAAAAAATCCGCGAATGTTCGACATCACACCTGTTCCGATCCTCAACGGAACGAATACCTATCGTTCCCGTTCACTGTGATCAAACCCTGTTTGAACGATGGCGAACGTTGGCCTATAACTTTTCAGTGCAAGCTGTTTCAAAGTCTTGCCCATCCCGTTCAGAATCGGAGCGCATTGCAGACATGACCCTTACCTCGAACCGGATGACCCGACGCCGGGCGACACGCCTTCTTTTCGGCGCGGGTGCAGGTCTTGCGACGGGTGCCTGCGGCCCTCGCGCCGCGGACCTGATGGACGATTACGCAACAGTCAGCCAGTCCGCCGACCGGCCCGTGACCGGCCTGGAGCTGGACAACCGGCAGCTGATGGGCGTGCGCGAGGCCGGGTTGGACCGGCGCGTGTCCGGCTTCCTGTCGCGCCGCTGGCAGGACTATTTCGTCAGCCTGAACGACGGCGCGATCCTGGTCGATACCGATGCACGGGCGCTACACTTTTGGGGTGGAGGTGGCAGTCTCTACAAGATCTACCCCACTTCTGTCCCACTGACCGAAGATCTGACCCGCCGCGGCCGCACCTCGATCGTGCGCAAGCGCGAGGGGCCGGACTGGCGGCCGACGCCGAACATGCTGCGCCGCGACCCGTCACTGCCCGCCTATGTCGGGCCCGGGCCGCAGAACCCGCTGGGCACGCACGCGCTGTACCTGGGCTGGCAGTACTACCGGATCCACGGCACCAACGACACCCGCAAGATCGGCCGCCGGTCATCCAGCGGTTGCATCGGCCTGTACAACGAGGACATCGCCGAACTGTTCGGTTGGGCCAAGGTCGGAATGCAGGTTCTGGTGGTCTGATTCGCTTTTGCAACTCTGCGCCGCGATATTGCAACAAAGGCACATGTCGCCGGAATCGGTTGACGGCGATTTGCCACGACGTTGAAAAGTTACACCTTTGCCAGTACGCGTGATTTGCACCGCCCTTTGTGCTGGGCACGCGCACCCTTTGGCCATAGGAGACCAAAATGAAAAAGATCGCTCTGACTGCAGCTGCTCTGCTGACCGCTGCTCCCGCTTTCGCCGGCAACGTCGAAGTGTTCGTCGCCCCCCCCGAGCCCGTGGTTGAAGAAGCCCCGATGGGCGGCTCGAACGCCGGTTGGGTTGTGCCCCTGGTGGCCCTGGTC
>JBFHFG010000403.1:0-3813 GCA_041583815.1 Halovulum sp. | reverse complement strand
GCAGGGCCGCACGCACGCGGCGCGCGCGCAGTACGCTGAGCGTCACCAGCAGTGCGAGCAGCACGCCCGAGGCGGCATAGGCGCCCAGCACGGCGCCCGCGTAATCACCCAGGTGCGGCATCAGGCGGTTCCCTCGGCCACGCGGCCCGCGCGAAGTTCCAGCGCGCGCAGGCGGCGCAGGCGGATCTCGGTCCTTGTGCGTAGCAGAACCAGGGTCAGGAACAGCAGCACGAAGCCCGCCATGGATACCAGCAGGGGCAGGTAGAATACGTCAGAGATGTTTTCTTCGCGGTCCAGCGACAGCGATGCACCCTGGTGCAGGCCCTGGTTCCAGAACAGCACCGCGTAGCGCGACAGCAGCGCGAAGACCGAGCCGACCATCGCCAGCGCGGCGGTCAGGTCGGCGGCTTTCTCGGGGTCCTCGACCGCCTCCCACAGGGCCATGTAGCCGAGGTAGAAGACGAACAGGATCAGGAAACTGGTCAACCGCGGGTCCCAGGCCCAGAACGTACCCCACATCGGCTGCCCCCACAGCGCGCCGGTGATCAGCGCGATCAGCGTGAAGGTCGCGCCCACCGGGGCTGCGGCCCGCGCCGCCAGCGCCGAGACATGGTGTCGCCGCACCGCCCAGATCAGCGAGGCGACCAGCATCATGATCCAGGCGTTGATGGCCATCAGCGCTGCCGGAACGTGCAGGTAGATGATCTTGACCGTGGCGCCCTGGCGGAAATCATCGGGTGTGAAGAAGAACCCCCACACCAGACCTACGGCCAGGCACATGCCGGTCAACACCCACAACACGGGCATCGCGCGCCCGGACAGGCGCATGAACTCGACAGGGTTGGCGTATCTCCACAGCGACATGCGCAACAGGTAGTCCGACCGCTTGCGGCGCGCAATGCGCCATGGTTCGATCCGCGTCGATTTGCGCGCCGTTTTGCGCGTCGGCCTGCCGGAGCCGACGCGCCCGGCTTATTTCTGGATCGACTCGAGATAGTACGCGAGCGACAGGACGCGGCCCCGGATTTCCAGCTCGGCGCCGTAGGGGCCCGCGCGATCGCCGATCTCGAACGCATAGCGGTCGCCCCACAAGGGCATTGGCCCGCCGTGCCCGCGCACCCCGGTGCGACCGTCGATGATGTGGATCACGTCCAGCATCGGGAACTCGCCGTCATTGCGCGCGGCGATGGTGGTCAGGTCGGGGATGTCTACGGTCAGCAGGTCGGAAAGCTCACCGCCGCCGGTGCCGCTGGTGCCGTGGCAGGCCACGCAGGATGCCATGTATTCCTGTTCGCCCAGTTCCTCGGCGGATGTGGCGCCTGCGATTGCGGCCAGGGCGATGCCCATAAGTGCTGTTCTCGTCACGTCGATTACCTCCCACCAGGGTGGCCCGTCCGGGGGCCACTGCAAAACAATGGCCCCGAAGAACGGGAGTCCGCCTTGATCCCCGTCAAGGCGGCGGCGCTTGGGTGGTGGGCGTCAGCGTATCTGGATGCGCAGGATGCGGGCGGTGGCGAAGGGTGACAGCGCCAGGATACCAAGGCTCAGCGCCCCGGTCAGTGCCAGCGCGGGAACCGGGTCCTGGCCTTCGGCGGCGGCGACGACCGTACGCGCGCCGAAGATCAGGGTCGGGATATAAAGCGGCAACGTCAGTACGCCGGTCAGCAGACCGCCGCGCCGCAGACCCAGCGTCAGTGCAGCCCCGATCCCACCAAGGAAACTCAGCGCCGGGGTGCCCGCCGCCAGGGCCGCCACCAGCCACGGATAGGCCGGGGCAGGCAGTTGCAGCGTCAGCGCCAGCAGCGGGGCGATGACGGTCAACGGCAGGCCGGTGGTCAGCCAGTGCGCCGCCGCCTTGACTGCGGCGACGTATTCCAGCGGAAGCGGCGACAGGGTCAGCGCGTCCAGGCTGCCGTCCTCGAAATCGGTCTGGAACAGGCGGTCCAGCGTCACCAGGCAGGACAGCAGCGCCGCGATCCAGATCGTGCCAGGGGCCACGCGGGACAGGGCGCCCGGTTCGGGGCCGACCCCGAAGGGCACCAGCAGGATCACGATCAGGAAGAACACCAGCCCCTGCGCCGCGCCACCTCCGGCCCGCAGGGCCAGCGCCAGCTCGCGTGCCAGAAGCGCGCTCATGCGTCCAACTCCGCCAGGAAGGGGTCGGCGTCATGCTGGTGCGGGGCAGGGGCGGCGGGGTGTAGGCGCAGGACCTCGGCCTTGACCGGGACGGGCAGGTGCGTGGCGATCATCGCCATCCCGCCGCGCGCCTGGTGATCGGTGATCATGCGGCCCAGGGCCTCGGTGTTCTCGGCGTCCAGCGACACCGTCGGTTCGTCCAGCAGCCACAGCCGCGCGCCGTCCACCGCAAGCCGCGCCAGCCCCAGTCGGCGCTTCTGTCCCGCGGATAGGCGGCCGGCCAGCCGGTCGCGAAAGCCGCCCAGGCCAAAGGTTTCCAAGGCCGGGCCGACCGCATCACCGCGCCCGTGGATCCGTGCCCAGAAGCCCAGATTCTCGGCCACGCTCAGCCCCGGTTTGATCGCATCCAGGTGCCCGGTCAGTGCGACCGCACCGTCGCTGTCCCAGGGCTTGGCGCCGTCGAGCGCGATTCGCCCCTCGGGCCGTGCGCCAAGGCCCGCGATCGCGCGCAGCAGCGTCGTCTTTCCCGCCCCGTTCGGCCCCTGCAACAGCAGCGCGCCTCCGTCGGGGATGGTGAACGACACCGGTTCGAACAGGCGGTCCGCGCCGCGGCGACAGGTAAGATCGTTGGCCGTCAGGGTCATGGCGCCAGCCATACGCGGAACGCGGCGCTTGGCAAGGGCTGGACGATGCCGCCACATTTCTGTATGCCATAGTACACAAATTATTTCGGCCGCCTTGCTAGGTCCCTGTGAAAGGGGATAGAGAGGCGCCGAGCCAGCCTTGTACCAGCCATCCAGCCAGAGAGGGGTGCCCAATGCCGATCACCGTCGGAACAGACAGCGCCAACACCCGCCGCACGCTCAGCGTCGGCGGCAAGGAAATCGCCTATTACTCGATCGACGCCGCCGAAAAGGCCGGCCTGGGCGACTTCAGCCGCCTGCCTGCCGCGCTGAAGGTCGTGCTGGAGAACATGCTGCGCTTCGAGGACGGCAAGACCGTCTCGACCGACGACATCAAGGCGTTTTCGGAATGGGCGACGCAGGGCGGCAAGAACCCGCGCGAGATCGCCTACCGCCCGGCCCGCGTGCTGATGCAGGACTTCACCGGCGTTCCCGCCGTGGTCGACCTTGCCGCCATGCGTGACGGTATCGTCGCCCTGGGCGGCGACCCCGAGAAGATCAACCCGCTGAACCCCGTCGACCTGGTCATCGATCACTCGGTCATGATCGACGAGTTCGGCAACCCGCGCGCATTCCAGATGAACGTGGACCGCGAGTACGAGCGGAACATGGAGCGCTATACCTTCCTGAAATGGGGTCAGAAGGCGTTCAACAACTTCCGCGTCGTGCCGCCGGGGACCGGTATCTGTCACCAGGTGAACCTGGAATACCTGGCGCAGACCGTCTGGACCGATGCGGACCAGAACGGCGTCGAGGTGGCTTATCCCGACACGCTGGTCGGCACCGACTCGCACACCACAATGGTCAACGGCGCGGCCGTTCTGGGCTGGGGCGTGGGCGGTATCGAAGCCGAGGCGGCGATGCTGGGCCAGCCGGTCACGATGCTGATTCCCAACGTGGTGGGCTTCAAGCTGACAGGCAATCTGGCAGAAGGCGCGACGGCAACCGATCTCGTACTCACGGTCACCGAAATGCTTCGCAAAAAAGGCGTCGT
>JBFHFG010000402.1:0-3815 GCA_041583815.1 Halovulum sp. | reverse complement strand
GCACGAACCTCCCGGCGCCGAGGAAACCGCGCTTCTGCTGCACTGGGGGCACGGGATCGGAGCGGCCTACTCGGCGGGCGGCGATGTCGTGAACCGCGCCAAGGGCAGGTTCTGCGAGATCGGCCACTGGGGATTGGGGAACGGCCGCGGTCTACGCTGCAGCTGCGGCAACACCGACTGCCTTGAGACGGTTGCGGCGCTCTGGTCGATCCGCCCCGAGCTTTCGCGGGACATTCCGGGCCTGCCGACCAGCGAACACGGGATCGGCAAGCACCTGCGCCGGATGGACCTTGCCGAGTCCCCCGTTCTTCAGCAGGCGCTGGCAGAGATGTTGCGCGTTACCGCAAACCTGTGCCGTCTGTTGTTTCCCGACCGGGTGATCCTGACCGGCCCCTTCGTGCAGCACCCCGAGGTGTTCAGCCGGTTCGTCCAGACGCTTGAGGTCGCACCAATCCTTCGATCGCTCGACAAGGTGCGGGTTTCGGTCAGCGATGGCGGACAGACGCAGGAGCTGGCTGGCGCCCTGGGCGCCCCGTTCGAGACCGAGCTGCGCCGGATCGTGTCCGACTGACGCGGATCGGCATGGGCGGCACGATCACCGCACCCTGCTTCGACCTCAACTTCTGTTGGTGGCCCTGCGGGTCAGCGCAAGGCGCTTCAGGTGCATCAGGGCATACGACGCCCAGATCAGCAGGGTAAGCGCCCCCAGACCGGCCGCGATCGGGCGCTCGAAGAACGCGACGGGGCTGCCTTGCCCGATCATCATCGAGGTCGTGAAATTCGACTCGACCAGCGGACCCAGCACGATCCCAAGGATGATCGGCGCAATGGGAAAACCGCGTCCTTCGAGGATGAAGGCAACAACGCCCATGCCGACCATGATCCAGACACCGAACAGCGAGTTGTTGATCGCATAGGATCCGACCACGCAGAACAGCAGGATCGCCGCGTTGAGATAGCTGCGCGGAACCTTGAAGATGAACCGCGACAGGCGCGCCGCCACATAGCCAAACGGCAGCAGCAACAGGTTGGCCAGCAGGAAGATGATCAGCACCGCGTAGAAATTCTGCGGATTGCCGGTCAGCAATTGCGGCCCCGGGTCCATGCCCTTCATGAACAGGACTCCGACCGCGATGGCCGTTACCGCGTCGCCGGGGATGCCGAAGACCAGCGCCGGTATCCAGGCCGAACTGAGGGCCGCATTGTTGGTCGCCCCCGCTTCGACAAGGCCCTCGGGGTGGCCCGCGCCGAACTTTTCGGGGGTCTTCGAGGTGCGCATTGCCAGCGAATAGGTGATCCAGGCCGCAAGGTCGCCGCCGATGCCCGGCAGCGCCCCGATAACCGATCCGATCCCGGCACCGCGCAAAAGGTTGATGCGATAGCGGCGCAACTCGGCAAAGACGCCCGCGAACAGGTTCCCGATGGGCGCCTGCTGCACAGCTTTCCGACCGGTGCGCCCGTTCCGCAGGATCTCAGCCAGCGCGAACATCCCGATCATCACCGGGATGAAGCTGATTCCGCCGGTCAGTTCGGTTACGCCAAAGGTGAACCGGGGCTGCGCCATGAGCGGGTCCAGGCCCACCTGCGATATGAACAGCCCCAGCAACAGCGACAGCAGGCCCTTGAGCGGGCTGCCCGACGACACCAGCGCGGCACAGCTCAGCCCCAGCAGGGCAAGCCAGAAGTACTCGAAGCTTGAGAAGTTCAACGCGATCCGCGCCAGCAGCGGCGCGGCCAGCATCAATGTCACGAACCCGATCAGCCCGCCGATCGTTGCCGAGGTGATGCTGATGCCGATCGCAAGACCCGCCTTGCCCTTAAGGGTCAGGCCGTAGGAATCCTCGACATAGGCCGCCGAGGCCGGGGTGCCAGGGATGCGCAGCAGCGCGCCAGGAATGTCGCCGGCGGTAATCGCCATGGCCGTGCACGAGATGATCGCGGCAATCGCGGGCACCGCGTCCATGTAGAACGTGATCGGGACCAGCAGCGCGGCGGCCATGGTCGCGGTCAGGCCGGGCATCGCCCCGACGAACAACCCGAAGGCCGACGCCAGAAGGACGACGAGCAGTGTTTCCGGCGTGGCAACGATGCCAACTGCGGTGAAGAATGCATCCATGTCGCGTCAGCCGAACATGCCACGGGGCAGGGGAACCCCCAGCGCGTGAACGAAAACGATGTTGAGCGTGCAGGTCAGGGCCACCGCCGAGACCGTCGCGCCGATCCAGCCCGCGCCGCCCAGACGCGCAACCGCCGCCGTGAACAGGATACCGCTGACCAGAAAGCCCGCGAACGGCATCAGTGCCAGGAACCCGACCAGAAGGGCCAGGATTGCCAGGGAATAGCCCCAGGTGCCCGCGCCGTTCTGCTTGGCCTTGGGCTGCGCGAGCGCGCGCCCGCGAACGATGTGACCTGCTGCCAGCAGCAGACCGGCAACAGCCATGCAGACCCCGGTGATCGTCGGCACGAGACCCGAGCCGACTAGCGTACCCGGCATGCTGCGCAAGCCGGTGGCGTGGGCGACAATGCCCACGCCACCAACCAGGAAGACCAGACCAATGGCGATGTCCGCGGTATGGTCCCGCATCATGCCTCTCCGTTCCCTGTGGCTCAGCCGGCGCTGTCCAGCCCGGCCGAGGCGATCGCCTCGCCAAACGCGGCAGCGCGGGCCTTCAGGTACTCGGCGAAGTCTTCGCCACCAGCCCATTCGACGCCGTAGTTCAGGTTGCCCATCGCGTCGGTGAACGCATCACTTTCGACAATCCCTTCCATGGCGTCGGTCAGCGTGGCGGTCACATCTTCGGGTAGCCCGTCCGGCCCGCCCAGCCCGCGCCAGCCGGCGATGGCGAAATCGACGCCAAGCGCCTGCTTGACCGGCGGAACGTCCGGGTGATCGGGGTTGGCGGTATCCCCCAGGTAGGCGAGCGCGCGGATTTCACCCGCGTCCAGCAACGATTGCGCTTCGGGGAACTGGGCCACGACGACATCGATCGCGCCCGAGGCCAGCAGTTGCAGCGACGGCGCGCCGCCGTCCGTCGGGATCCAGTTGACCTTGTCCGCGGGAGCGCCAAGCCCCTGGGCCAGACTGATCCAGGACAGGTGGTTCAGGCCGCCGAAGTTCGCGCCACTGGTCTTGATCGCGCCAATATCCTGTTTGATCGCCTCGGCAAGGTCCTCGATGCTCTCGTAATCCGAGTCCGCGCTGACGAACACGGCCGAGGGGTCGGCATTGTACAGGCCGATCAGCGTGTAATCCTCGTATGTCAGATCCGCGGTGCCGACCGCGTCGTACATCGACAACTCGGTGGTCAGGATGCCCAGCGTATAACCGTCGGGCGTTGCGCCCTTGACCTGCGTGTGACCGACGATGCCGCCGCCGCCGGTGCGGTTCACCACGTTGACCGGCTGGCCCAGCTTTTCTTCCAGCTGCTTGGCAATGATCCGTCCGGTCGCATCGGTGCCGCCACCGGCGGACCAGGGCACGATCAGGGTGATCGGGCGTTCGGGATATTCGGCGACGGCCATGCCCGCGCCGAGCACCAGCGCAATTCCGGCGATTCCCGCTGTCAGTTTCTTTTTCATGATTTTCCTCCCACTAAGATTGCTCATTATATCCCGCATTTCGGGATTTATATCCTGATTAATCCGAACTCACGTTTCAGATCAAGCCGAATGTCGTCACAAGCTTTCATATTGACCCGCATTTCGGGATATCGTACCGAAGCTAAAGATTGACAATCCCGCATTTCGGGATGGGCCGGCGTCAAACGCGCGGTGGTCACATGCACAGTCGCCCTCGTGACCGGGCACAGACGGAG
>JBFHFG010000401.1:0-3823 GCA_041583815.1 Halovulum sp. | reverse complement strand
TGTAGAGTTCGCCCTGACAGAGACGCTGGCCGAGGATGAGGCGGCGGTGGTTGCGGCGGTCGGGCAGGCGATTTCCGACGGTGCTGCCGCCGTGTTGCTGGACCTGTCCCCCGAGGCCATGGCCGGGGTGGTCGCCGCGCACGGACAGGCGCGCACCACACTGTTCAATATCCGCGATCCCTCGGCCCGGTGGCGGGGTGAGGATTGCGCCCCGGCCTTGCTGCACACGGTGCCGTCCTACGAGATGCTGGCGGACGCGTTGGCGCAACACCTTCGCGCGCAGGGGTGGGACCGCGTGCTGCTGGTCACCGGGACCTCGGCCGAGGATGCCGAGCAGGCCGCTGCCGCGCGCCGTGCGATCGCCAAGTTCGGCCTGCGGCTGGACAAGGATCGACAGTTCGAACTGTCGAACGATCCCCGGCAGCGTGATCTCAACAACATCCGCCTGCTGACCGGGGGCGGGCGCGAGGATGTCATCTGGCTTGTCGACGATTTGGGCGAGTTCGGGCGCTACGTGCCCTATGCAACCCAGAACGCCAGCCCGGTCGTCGGCTCGGAAGGTCTGACGCCCGTGGCCTGGCACTGGACTTTCGAACGTTACGGCGCGCCGCAGTTGAACCAGCGTTTCCGGCGGCTGGCGGATCGCGACATGACATCCGGCGACTGGGCGGCCTGGGCGGCGGTCCGGGCGGTGATCGAGGCGGTGCAGCGCACCGAAAGCATGGACCCGGCAGAGATCGGCGCCTACATCAGGGGCGACGCGCTGTCTCTGGACCTGTACAAGGGCGTCGCAGGCAGTTTTCGGCGCTGGAACGGGCAATTGCGCCAGCCGATCTTTGTCGCCACGCACAACGCGGTCATCGCCCTTGCGCCGGTCGAGGGATTTGACCACCAGACGGATACACTTGATACGCTGGGCCGCGATGCGCCGGAGAGCGCGTGCCGGGCCCTGGCCGAATAGGGAGGAGCCCCATGTCGGGCAGACGATTGAAGGGCCTTGCGGCCAGCATTCTGGTGGCGCTGTCGGCAATGACGCCCGCGCGCGCAGAGGTTCCGAAGCTGAAGATCGCGGTGCTTGAGTTCGGCACGGTGAACTGGGAACTCGACACCATCAATCACTACGGTCTGGACAGCGCCAACGGCTTCGAAATGGAGGTCATGGGCGTGGCGGGCGGCTCGGCCGCGCAGGTCGCGTTCCAGGGGGGAACTGCTGACGTCATCGTGTCGGACTGGATCTGGGTCGCGCGGCAACGCGCCGCCGGGAAGGATTTCGTCGTTTTGCCGTATTCGCGCGCCGTGGGCGGCGTGATGGTGCCCGCCGACAGTCCCGCGCAGACGCTGGCGGATTTGAAAGGCGGCGATATTGGTATCGCCGGTGGACCGCTGGACAAAAGCTGGCTGATCCTGCGGGCCTATGCGCAACAGGCCCACCAGATGGACCTGGCCGCAGAGACCGAACAGGTGTTTGGCGCGCCGCCCCTGATTTTCAAGCAGGCCGTGGACGGCGAAATGGCGGGCGCGATCAACTACTGGCATTTCATGGCGAAGATGAAGGCCGCCGGAATGCGGGAACTGATCTCGGTTTCGGATGCTGCCAGGGCGCTGGGCCTGGACCCCGAAACTCCGCTGCTGGGCTATGTCTTCAAGGGCGAGATGCTTGGCGAGCAGCCCGAGCTTGTCCACGCTTTTGCCGAGGCTTCGCGCCAGGCGAAGGAACTTCTGGCCACCGATGACGACGCGT
This sequence comes from Halovulum sp., assembly GCA_041583815.1. Lineage (GTDB taxonomy): Bacteria > Pseudomonadota > Alphaproteobacteria > Rhodobacterales > Rhodobacteraceae > Halovulum. The sequence continues at coordinate 2,082 of JBFHFG010000401.1, read as the reverse complement.
GGGAGCGGTTGCGGCCCATGATGCGCGCCGGATCCGACGCCGAGTTCGAGGAACTGAAGGCGGGCTACCGGGCCGGGATCCCCGCGCCGGGCGGCGTGGCGGCCGAGGATGCCGCTGCCTTTTTCGCACTGATGGCAGAACTTGGCGGCCGTGATCTGGTCGGCGAGGCGACGGAACTGCCTGAAGGGGTGTTTGTTGCACACGAAGACTGAGGCTGCCGGGGCCACGCCGGTCGCCGCGCTGTCGGTAATCACGATGCTGGCGGCGTGGTCGCTTGCGGCCGTGCTGAACGGCGATGCCTCGGTCCTGCCTGCGCCATGGCAAGTCGCACCGCTGGTCTTGAGGGAAATAGCCTCGGGCGACCTGTTTCATCACCTTGCCGCGACGTTGCGCCGTGTCGCGCTGGCATTCGTGCTGGCGATGGCCATGGGCGGGGCGCTGGGCCTGTTCATGGGACGCAGCGGCCGTGCCGACCGGTGGCTGGACCCATGGCTGATCGCTTTCCTGAACCTGCCCGCGCTTGTCACCATCGTGCTGTGCTACTTGTGGATCGGCCTGACCGAGGCTGCGGCGGTCACCGCCGTCGCGCTGAACAAGATCCCGACGGTCGCCGTCACCATACGGGAGGGTGCGCGGGCATTGGACCGGCGGCTGGATGACATGGCGCAGGTATTCTCGATGAGCCGGATCACGCGGTTGCGCCACGTGATCCTGCCGCAGCTGGCGCCCTATATCGCATCCTCCGGACGGTCCGGGATATCGCTGATCTGGAAGATCGTGCTGGTGGTCGAGTTTCTGGGGCGAAGCGACGGCATCGGCTTCCAGATTCACCTGTATTTCCAACTGTTCGACGTCGGCATGGTGCTGGCCTATGCGCTCAGCTTCATCGCCGTGATGCTGCTGATCGAAACCTTTGTCCTGCGCCCATGGGAACGCTGGGCGACACGTTGGCGGCGCGCATGATCGACGTGGACATCCGCGAGAAGCGTTTCGGCGACAGCCCGGTACTTCGCGACGTGCGGTTCTCGTTGTCCGCAGGCCAGACGCTTGCGGTCTCGGGGCCGTCTGGGGTGGGCAAATCGACGCTGTTGCGGATCGTTGCCGGGCTAGACAGCGCGTTCACGGGGCAGGTTCGCGGTGCATCGTCTACCGCGATGGTGTTCCAGGAACCTGTGCTTCTGCCCTGGCGCACCGCACTGGCGAACATCATGCTGGCCACGCGCGTCTCGGCCCAGACCGCAGCTGCCGGATTGGACGAAGTCGGCCTGGGCGGGCTGGAAGACAGGTTTCCCGGCCAGCTTTCGCTGGGCCAGCAAAGGCGCTTGGCGCTGGCCCGCGCTCTGGCAGTCTGTCCGGACCTTCTGTTATTGGACGAACCGTTCGTATCGCTCGACCCGGACCTGGTCGAAGAGATGCTGTCGCTGACCGAACGCTTGCTGGCGTCGCGGAACGTCGTCACCATTCTCGTCACCCACACCGAAAGCGAGGCCCAGCGCCTGGCAACCCGTTTTGCACGGTTGACGGGCACGCCCGCACACCTGGTTGAGGATTAGCCGCGCCGTCGGATCATGCCCCGCGCGGGATCGTATCCCTGGAACGCCAGGGCAAGGAACAGCACCAACGCAAGTGCGGTCCATCCCAGCGCGGGCAAGTTGAACTGCCCATACAGGGCGAAGCGCACGGCCTCGACCGCATGGGTGAACGGGTTCGCCATGCAGATCAGGTACAGCAGTTCGGAGCTTTCGCGCATTTTCCACAATGGGTAGAGCGCGGACGACAGGAAGAACGCGGGGAAGATCACGAAGTTCATCACGCCCGCGAAGTTCTCCAACTGTCGAATCGCCGAAGACAGCGCCAGCCCCAGGGCACCCAACATCAGCCCGGTCAGCAACAGGATCGGCAACACCAGAATGTAACCGGTCGCAGGCAGGACGACCCCGGTTGCGGCAGCAATCGCAAGAAAGACATAGACCTGGATCAGCGATACGACCGTGCCCGCGATCAGCTTGCACAACAGCAACCACCACCGGGGCAGCGGGCTGGTCAGCAGCACGCGCATGCTGCCCATCTCGCGGTCGTAGA
>JBFHFG010000400.1:0-3870 GCA_041583815.1 Halovulum sp. | reverse complement strand
TGACCCAGTCGCAGATGATGCGCCGGGTGGTGCTGCCGCAGGCCGCGCGGATCGCCGCGCCGACGCTGGTCAACTACTTCATCGACATGATCAAGGGCACTTCGCTGGCCTTCACCCTCGGCGTGACCGAGATGATGGGCGCCGCACAGAAAGAGGCCGCCGGAAGCTTTCTCTACTTCGAGGCGTTCCTGGTCGTCGCGGTGATCTACTGGATCATCGTCGAGGCGCTGAACCAGGGGCAGAGACGGCTCGAAACCCGGCTGAACAGGGCATACGCGCGATGATCGAGATTTCCGGACTGACCAAGCGTTTCGATGACGCCCCGGTGCTGGATGGCATCGACCTGAACATTGCGCGCGGGGAGCGTGTCGTCGTGATCGGCCCCTCGGGCACCGGAAAGTCGACGCTGTTGCGCAGCCTGAACTTCCTCGACCGCCCGCAGGCCGGCCGGATCACCATCGGTGACCTTTCGGTCGATGTTGCCAACGCCAGTCGGGCAGACATCCTCGCGCTGCGCCGCCGAACCGCGTTCGTGTTCCAGAACTATGCGCTCTTCGCCAACAAGACCGCGAAGCAGAACATCATGGAGGCTTTGATCACCGTCCAGAAACGCCCCCGCGCCGAGGCCGAGCGCATCGCGCGCGACACGTTGGCCGAGGTGGGTTTGGCGGACAAGGCCGACAGCTATCCATCCGCGCTATCCGGCGGGCAGCAGCAGCGCGTGGGCATTGGCCGCGCCATGGCGCTGGGGGCCGAGCTGATGCTGTTCGACGAACCGACCTCGGCGCTTGACCCCGACTGGGTCGGCGAGGTGCTGGACCTGATGCGCCGGGTGGCCAAGCGGCGCCAGACCATGCTGATCGTGACCCACGAGATGCAGTTCGCCCGAGAGATCGCCGATCGGATCATCTTCATGGACGGCGGAAGGATCGTCGAAAGCGGTCCGCCCGAACAGGTGCTGGGTGCCCCGAAGGACGAGCGCCTGCAACGCTTCCTGCGCCGCGTCGGGGCGTAGGTCCGGGGTATTGCCGGGGGGGATGCTACGGCGGCCCCGCTGCGAAGCAGCCGAACCGCGAAGCCGGCCCGAAAACCATAGCTGCCGTGGCCCGTGATTCCTTCGCGGTTGCGGCAAGACCATGCTTCCACACGTAACATTCTATTTCTGGAATGTAACCTTCCGCGATAGACTTTCCCTGTTCGGCTACAACTGGAGGGGAGACCAGATGTCCGACTTTGCCGCTCGCGTTTGCGAAACCGTATCCCGTGCACTGCACTGCTCGCCGGAGAGGCTCCGCCTCAGCACCCATTTCACCCGCGACCTTGGTATCGACAGTCTCGACGCGATCGAGGTGATGATCGATATCGAAGATGCCTTCGGGATCGAGTTCCCGGATGACGCCATGGAGCGCATCTTCACGATCGGGGATCTGGCCGGGTTTGTAGAAGGCGCGTCCGCGAACGCCGCCGCCTGAGTGCGACTTCCTTCGCCGCTGTCCGGCTGCGCCGGGTCTGTTACCCGGACTTCGGTTGGAATGGGTCCGCTCGTGGCAGAGCGGACCCGCGCGGTTTACTGGACCGAAACGTAGCCGGGGCCCATCAGGACCCAGTTGCTGGCAACTGGCTTCCAGTCGATCTTGTCGCTGATCGCCCAGGACGAAACCGAGCGCCACAGCATCAGCGCCGGTTGTTCGGCCTCCCACATATCGACCATCTGGCGGAACAGCTTGACCTTCTCGGCGGTGTCGGCCTCGGCGATGTACTGCTGGCCAAGGGCGACGAACTCTTCCGGCGGGGTCCAGCTGCGATCCTTCTCGCGGGTGGCGCGGGCTGAATCCGGGCCCCAGAAACCCCAGATCGACCGGGTCGGCGTGCCGTCGAACGTGGTGGTCATCGACATGTTCAGCAGACCGTATGGGTGCTGAAGGGCCTGCGCCCAGTTGTCCACGACGTTCAGCCGCGCGTTGATGCCGATGGCGTTCCACTGCTCGGCAAGGAACTCCATCGCGATGTCGAAGTTCGGAAACGCGCCGCGGGTCACGTTCACGACGATTTCTTCACCGTTGTAATCGGACTGGTCCAGGAAGGCTTTCGCGGCCTCGGGATCATAACCGCCCAATGGCTTGATCTCGGGGTCGTAGTAGTCGGGAAAGTCCGGGAAATTGAACGGTGCCGGTGCAAAGGTCGCCTCGCCCCACAGGGCCTGGGTCAGGGTTTCGCGGTCGATGGCGGCGGTCATCGCCTTGCGCAGGTTCACGTCGGCCACCGGGTTCGGGCCGAATTCCGGCAGATCCAGGGTATTGTAGGCCAGCATCACGTAGTTGCCGATCGGCTGCGATAGGTAGCTGACGTTGTCATAGCCCTGGACGGTTTCGACCTCATCCGCGGGGATGTTCACGATCAGCTCGAACTCGCCGGCGACCAGCCCCGAGATGCGGGCGGAATACTCCGGTACGGCGCGGAACTCGATCGACTTCAGCGGCGGCGTGCCGCCCCAGTAGTCGTCGAACGCCTCCAGCCTGATGAAACCGGCGGCGTCGAACTCGGCGATCTTGTAGGGGCCGGTGCCGATCGGGTTCTGACCGAACGCTTCCGGTCCGACCTCGAGATAGTGCGCCTTGGGCACGACGAAGCCTAGCGGCGTGATGAAGCGGTAAGGCAGGTTCGGATCGGCGACCGAGGTGCGGACCTCGACCGTGGTGGCGTCGATGGCCTCGACCCCGACGATGCTTTCGGTGTAGCGGCGGCCGATGGGAACAAGCGCGTCATCACCCCAGACCCGGTCCGGCCCGATGGAGAACGCGACATCCTCGGCGGTCAGCGGGTCGCCATTGTGGAAGGTCACGCCCTCGCGGATGGTGAAACGCCATGTGGTGTCGTCGACCTGTTCCCACGCGGTGGCCAGCGCGGGGCGCAGTTCGACGCCTTCGGGGTCCTCGTCGAAGTTCCGGGTCACGATCTGGTCGAAGATGTTCGGCATGATCCGCGAGGCATTTGTCGAGTTGCCCTCGATCGGCTCCATCGTCCGGTGAATGCCGGGGACGGCGATCACCACGTCGGGCCGCTCCTGCGCGACGGCGGGCGCGGTCATGGCCGTGGCCAGGACCAACCCGAGTACTCGGTTCCAGATACTCATCATTCACCCTTCATTTCGAGAAAATTTCGTGGACGTTCTGCAAGCCGCCCGTGCGGGCGAGCGCGTGTAGACGCGCGGCCTGCTCGCCCGAGCCCAGGCTGTCGATTTTGTCCGCAAGCGCCGTATCCAGCGTTTCCGGTTCGGCGTTGTCATAGGGCGTCATCCGCTCGCCCCGGATCACGGTGCCGTCCGCAAGCGTGATTTCCATCCGGCAGGGAAAGATCCCCTGCGTTTCGTGCAGGTGCTGGTAGGCATCGTCGGATTCGACCCGGACCCGGTCCATGAATGCCAGCACCCGCGCATCGTTCAGCGCCGCGCCTTCGAAATCGGCAAGCTCACTTCGGTGGCGGTGGAGTGCACTGGCGACGGCGTAGGCGACCGAGAAGCGGGCGGCGACATGGGTGTTGATCGTCCGGGTCGACAACGACGCCGCGCTGGAGCTTTTGACATGCACCGTCAGGCCGGTGATCGCGTCCGGGTCAAGGTCGCGTCCAAGATCCAGCGCCAGCCGGATCGCGCATTGGCACCCGTAGTTCGCCGGGAACAGTTTCAGCGCATAGCGCGTCTGGTCGACCCCGGCCGCGTCGCCGACAAGATAGGTTGTATCGGCGGTGTCAAAGCCGAACGAGGCCAGCCAGCTTCGCGGCCCGTCAAGCGCCGAGCGTGGCCCGGTGGCGCCGTTGGCGGCAAGCCGGGCACAGGTCACGGCATGACGCGCGGACAGGCCGACCGAAAGG
>JBFHFG010000399.1:0-3871 GCA_041583815.1 Halovulum sp. | reverse complement strand
GCAATGGCGCCAACGATGCGCCCAGCCACTACAGGCAGGCTGCCGGTCGCCCGCATGTGGGCTGGGACGACTTTTTCGCGAACCTTGATCCTTGAACCGCAAGGGCCAAGGCGACGAGGGTCCGAGGGCGGCCATGCCTTCCTTCAGAGGTCGCAACGCGGGACCTCTGAAGTTAAGTGCCACGATCTAAGACAATTCACGCTCGCGCGGTGCTGACGACATTGCCGGCTCGACCAGTTCAAGCCCGACGGTGTCCAAGGTGCGTACCGCCTCCGCGTGCAACTCCGTCAGCAGGTTGTGACACATGTCCGGATGCCCATCAGCGATGTTGTTCCGCTCTTCGGGGTCTCTGTCCAGGTCGAACAGGCGCAGCCCCAATGCGTCGAGGATCAGCTTGAAGCGACCGTCGGTGACCGCTCGTTGCCGGCGCCGGGGCTGCACTGGGGCCTCGCTTCCGCGCATGATGGTGTGGGTCTCGTTCTCGATATAGTTCACGCGGCGCCAGTCCTCGGCCTCGCCGCGCAGAAGCGGCAGCACGCTGCGTCCTTCGAGTTCGGCGGGTGCCTCCAGACCGGCAAGGTCCAGCACCGTCGGCATCAGGTCGTGCAGGCCGATCAACCCGTCACAGCGTGCCCCTTCGGGAATCCCCGGTCCCTGCATCAGGAAGGGCACGTGGACGGAGTCTTCGGTGCAGACGAATTTCGATGTTACGCCGTCGCGTGCACGGAAGGTCTCGCCATGATCTGAGTAATAGAACACCACCGTGTTCTCCGCCTGCCCCTGTTCTTCCAGGGCGGCCATCACCCTGCCGACGCAGCGATCGAGTGCGCTGACCGAGCCGTAATATCCCGGATGAGGTACGCCCAAGCGCCGATAGTGATCCATCGTGTCGAGCGGGCAGGAGAATGGATCGTGCGGCGGATACCAGGACAGCACCGTGAAGAACGGGTTCTCGCGATCACGTTCCCGTAGCCAGGTGATCATGTCGTCGGTATCCCGGTCCGGAACATAGGTGCCACCCTGAAAATGCTGCCGATGATCGACCCAATGCCCGCCCAAAGAGTTGAAACTGTGCCATTCGTCGAACGGACCGGGGTTGTCGTCGCCAAGGTGCCACTTGCCCCAGTAGCCCAAGTCGTAGCCGGCGTCCTTAAGTAGGGCGAAAAGTGAGCGGTCGGTCAGACCGCGCTCGCCCAACAGGTCCGGGACGCCGTACACGTTACGTTCGATCCCGTGGCTGTGCGGGTAAAGGCCCGTCCACATGGACGCGCGCGCGGGTGTGCAGACCGGAAACACCGTGCGGCACTGGGTGAACACGGTGCCCTCTTGCGCCATCCGGTCGAGATAGGGCGTCTGGACGAAAGTGTTCCCGTAGCATGGCAGGCTGTCGGCGCGCTGCTGGTCACTGAACAGAAGAATGATGTTGAGGCGATCGGTCATGGTCAGCTCCTGTTCGCGGATCAGATGCGCTTGCCCAGGGGGCGATGCAGCGGTTGCGGATTCGCGGCGACCTGGCGGGCCAGGTCCCGGCCCTCGGCATCGCCGATGCACTCGGCCCAGGCGGCCATCTCGGTCGCCAGTTCGACGACTTTCGGGCCTGTGTCGCGGAAGCGGATCAACTCGTCCATCGGGGTGCGGCGGACCGGCGCGCCGTAGAGGTCGAATTCCTCCTCGGGGTCGATGCCGGTATCGAAAAGGCTGCGCCGGCCGTCCTCGAAACTGAGGATCAGCTTGTGCCGCCCGTCCCAGATCGCACGCTGCTCCCAGGGCGGGAAGGTGCCGTAGTAGGCCTTGCCATCCACGAAGGACACCGCGATGTGCCGCAGGTGGCGGTTGTGTATGTAAAGCGATTTGCGCCAGTTTGCCCCGCCCTTCAGCAGCGGCAGCAGCGAGGCCCCCTGCCCGCCTGACAGTTCGCATCCGGCAAGGGCGCAGATCGTCGGCGCGAGGTCGTGAAGACCCACCAGTTCATCGCGGCGCAGGCCGACGGGACCCGCTGGCATGCGCAGGATCAGCGGCACCCGGATACAGTCGTCGTAGCAGGTGTTGGTGCGGTTTGCCGCATCCCGGAACTTCAGCTGGTCGCCGACGACCGAGGTGTAGATCACCGCTGTCCGATCCTCGCGCCCGCTGTCCGACAGTGCGGACAGAAGCGTGCCGACGGCCATGTCCAGTGCCGTCACCGCCGCGAAATGCATGGCCAGCGGGATACCGTTGCCACGGTAGGGTGCCAGCGCCTCGACCGGCAAATCGTCGGTCTCGCCGTCGATGGCCGGCAGCCGAACAACCAGCAGCCGGGGGCCGTCAGACGCCGCGCGGATTGCCTCGGCTCCCGCAAGGGCCGTCGTAGGCAGGTCCGCACCTGGTGCCACGTCGACCAGTGAATAGCCGACAGCCGAGATTGCCTGCCCCAGCGGGCTTTCCGCAAGCGAGGGTACGTCGATATCGGCGTCTGGATAGGCCCCCGTCAGCACCGATGCCAGCGAGGGGCCCGACTGGGGAAAGATCGCAGCCGCGCGGTCGAACCAGATCCCGCCTTGCGCCAGCCGGTCGATGTTCGGCGTTTGCACGAGGCTTGCGCCTGCATGGCCGGTATAGTCGCGGCGGTGCCGGTCGGCGAGAATAAGCAGGATATCGGGCGCGGTCGTCATGCGCGTCACTCCTTGGTCAAAAATTTGGTGGCTTGGGTGCGCGGAAAAGCGGCCCCGCGACCAGCGCGGGGCCAGGGGCTCAGTTCTGGGGGGCGAGCCAGATATCCCAGGCGCGAACCACCCGGAACGGTTTGAAATTGTGCACTTCGTCGCGCACGCCGACATAGATGCCTGCGGCACCAGCGCGGATCGAGTAGGCCTTGCCAAGCACGGCGGCCTGGTACTCCTCGAACGCCTGCTTGCGTTCCTCGAACGTCAGCGAGCCGCGCACGCGCCGGACGGCATCTTCGATATCCGCGTCCATGACGCCATGGATCGCATTGTCACCCGAGAAGTGGCGCAACATGCCGAAGGGGCCGATCGAGGGTGCCATGCCGAAGCCGCCGATGGTGATGTTCCAGCTGTCCTTCTGGCCCATCAGCGCCGACCACGTGGCGGCATCCTGAGCGTTGATCCGCGTCTTGATCCCCATCTTGCCCAGCTGGTCGGCAAGCGCGATGGCATAGTCGCGCAGCACCGCTTCGTCCGAGATCGTGAGGATCTCGATCTCTTCCCCGTCATAATCGCTTTGCGCCAGGAGTTCTTTCGCGCGCTCGACGTCGCCAAGGTTGTAGGTCTCTTTCCCGACGTCCGAATAGTACGGATAGCCCTCGTACTGCCAGCCGTGGCCCATCTGGTAGTTCCCGCCGGTCGCGAAATCCATCAGCGTCTCGAGGTCCAGGCCGATCTGGATCGCCTTGCGGAAATTCTCGTCGTCCGCGGGCGGCATCGAGGCATTGAAGCTCTGATGCACCATGTACCAGGGCAGCATTTTCTCGGCGCGCACATCTTCGGAGGCTTCAAGACGCGGCACGTCCTGCGGCGAGATCTGGTCCGCCACGTGGTAGTCGCCGGTCAGCAGGCCGGCAAGCTGGGCGCTGGCCTCGGGGACGGTCCGGAAGGTGACGCTGTCGACATGTACAGTGCGCTTGCCGCCGAACCCATCGCGGGGCGCGGCGTCATCCTGGGCGGCATAGTCGTCGAACCGTTCCAGGGTCAGGTGACTGTCAGGCACCCATTCCCCGAACTTGAACGGGCCGGTGCCGACGGGCTTGAAGTCCTCTTTCGGGGCGCGGGCGATTTCTTCGGGGAAGATCCCCACAATCACGCGCGGGGACGACAGCTCGTCCAGGAATGTCGGGTTCGCTTCGGTCATGTGGACGCGCACGGTGCGGTCGTCG
>JBFHFG010000398.1:0-3873 GCA_041583815.1 Halovulum sp. | reverse complement strand
TCGATCTCGACCAGGGTCTCGGCGCCCAACTGCTCGACGAAGCGCACCGCGCCGGAAACCTGCAAAGCCGCGCCCTCGCCCGTTCCTGGCCGCAGGCTTTCGGGGCGCACACCCAGCGTGGCAGGGCCGGTTTGGACCCCACCACCCAGCGCCACGCGGGTCCCTGCCCCGTGAAAATGCGCCTGCCCGCCGCCCGCGACGATCAGGCCGCCGATGCAGTTGGTCGGGGGCGCGCCCAGGAACGAAGCGACAAACGTGCTGGCCGGCTGCTGGTACAGTTCCAACGGGGTGCCGACCTGGCGGATGCGTCCACCCTCCATCACTACGATGCGGTCGGCCATGGTCATCGCCTCGACCTGGTCGTGGGTGACATAGACCGTCGTCGTGCCAAGCTGCTGTTGCAGGCGCCGGATCTCGACCCGCGCATCGTGGCGCAGACGGGCGTCAAGGTTCGACAGCGGCTCGTCGAACAGAAAGGCGTGCGGCTGGCGGATGATGGCGCGGGCCACGGCGACGCGCTGGCGCTGGCCACCGGACAGGTGGCGCGGCTTGCGCTCCAGCAGGTGGGCGATCTGCAGCGTTCCGGCAGCCTGGCGCACGCGGTCTGCGATCTGCGCGCGCGGCACCCGGTCCAGCGACAGGGAAAAGCCGATGTTCTCGGCCACCGACATGTGCGGATACAGAGCATAGGACTGGAAGACCATCGCAAGGCCGCGTTCTTTCGACGGCACATCCGTCACGTCGCGGCCATCCAGCGCAATGCGGCCCGAAGTCGGCTGCTCCAACCCCGCAAGCATCCGCAACGAGGTAGTCTTGCCACAGCCCGAAGGCCCGACGAGGACGACAAACTCGCCGTCGGCGATGTCCAGGTCGAACCCCTCGACCGCGACCGAGGGGCCGAAGCGCTTGCCAACGTCGCGGAAAGTAACGGATGCCATGTGACTAGCCTTTCAGTCCCGAGGAAACGAACGTGTCCATCACCCTGCGCTGGAAGAACAGGAACACGGCCACGGCGGGAATGCTGGCGACGGTGATCCCCGCCATCAGCGCACCGTAGTCGTTCATGTCCTCCTGCAGGAACTCGCGCAGCCCAATCTGGATCGTCCGCGAGGCGCTGCTTTCGGTGACCAGCAGCGGCCAGAAATACTCGTTCCAGCTGTCGATGAAGATGATGATGGTCAGCGCCGACAGCGCCGGGCCAAGATTGGGCACGATCACCCGCCACAGCGTCGTCCAGTGCCCGGCACCGTCCATCTGTGCTGCGTCCAGCAGTTCGGACGGAAAACTCAGCATGTGCTGGCGCAGCAGGAAGACGGCGATGGGCGTCGCGAGGTTGGGCACGATCAACGCCGCCCAGGTGTCAAACCAACCCAGCTGCGCCATCATGATATAGACCGGCAGCATGGTCAGCACCTGAGGGATCATCATCGCACCCAGCACGGCGGCGAACATCAGCTCGTGCCCCCGGAAGGTGAACCGCGCGAAGGCATAGGCCGCCAGCACGCCCAACGCCAGTTGCCCGGCAACCCGAAGCGCTGTGGTGCCCGACGAGTTCCAGACATAGCGCGCGAAATCCGTTTTGGAGAACAGCGTGCGGAAATTGTCCAGCGTCGGCACGCCAGGCAGCAAGGTGGCCTGGTAGACCTCGTTCGCGGGTTTGAACGCGGTGCCCAGCACGATCACCAGCGGCATCAGGATCGACAGGCACAGGATCAGCAGGGCGACATGGCCCAGCGTGCGCATGGGGCGGGAAAGTTCCATCCTGCCGCCCCTACTGCCGGTAATGCGCGCGCCGGTCGAGCACGCGGAATTGCAGCCAGGCTGCTGCCATGAGCAGCACGAACAGCATCATCGTGCCCGCCGCGCCACCGCCGACGTCGAAGGTAACGAAGCTGTATTGGTAGATCATGTAGAACAGGTTGGTGGTCGAGTTCGACGGCCCGCCCTCGGTCATCAGGTCGATGGGGGTGAACACCTGTTGCATGGTGAAGATCACGGTCGAGATCGCCACGAAGGTCAGCGTCGGCGTCAGCAGCGGCCAGATCAGCCGGCGGAAGATGGTCACGTCCCCGGCGCCGTCCATGCGCATCGCCTCGATGTACTCGCGGTTGATGCTGGCAAGGCCCGCCAGGTAGATCAGCACGTTGAAGCCCAGCACCTTCCAGGTCGAGATGCCGATGATCACCCAGATCGCCGCGTCCGCATCCGCCAGCAGGTTCGGAAACCGCAGGCCCAGCGCCGCGAAGGACTGTTTCGCGTAGCCGAAGATCGGGTTCAGGATCCACAGGAAGGCGACACCGACCACGACGAAACTGATCAGCGTCGGCAGGAACAGGATCGCGCGGTAGGCATGGGCACGGCTGCCCAGGCTCCACAGAAAGACGGCGATCGGGATAGGTAGCAGCACTTTCAGCGGGATCGACGCGCCGATGTAGATCAACGTGTTCGTCATCGCGCTTGCAAACAGGCTGGAACCGGCGACCCGGCCGTAGTTCTCAAGCCCCACGAATTCCTTTGACTGGCCCGGGTTCAGGTTCCACTCGACCAGGCTCAGGTAGGCGGTGTGGAGCAACGGCCAGTAGGTAAAGATCCCCAACAGCACCAGCGTCGGGCCCAGGTACAGCCACGGCGTCAGCGCCGCCCCCGAGGGACGGCGCAAGGACACGGCCCCGGAAAGGGCCGCGCCGGCGGGGGTGGCGAAGTCGCTCAATGCCCCGCCTGCTTGTTGACGGCCAGCGCCGCGTTCACCTTCGCGACCGTCTCGGGGACGATCTCGGCGGCGGGACGATCCCCGGCCCAAAGCTCGTCCAGCATGGCGCGGATCTCGGTCTGGGCTTCCAGCGTGCCCTTGGCGGGCCAGACAGCGGTCGGCACAGTTTCGGCCATCTGCGCGATCACCGGGGCCACGTAGGGGAAGCTTTCGACATATTCGGCCATCGCGGGATCGGTCAGCGGGTCCGCGATCACCGGCATGTAGCCCGACTCGCGCGACCACCGGTTGGCGATTTCCTTCTGCGAGATGAAGCGCAGCAGCTTCATCGCCGCCGCCTGCCGCTCTTCGTCATGAGAATAGAGCATCAGCGCAGCGCCCGAGTTGTTCACCCGGCGCGGCGCATCGCCCATCAGCGGGTAGTTCGCGACGTGCAGGTCGAAATTACCTTCGGACGAGGCCACCGCCGAGCGCAGCAGCGCCGATGAGGTGATGTACATGCCCATCTGCCCGGCCAGGAAGGCAGCGGTCCAGTCCTTGTCGCTGGCCACCGGCATCATGCCACTGGTCGCCATGTCCTGCCAATTCTGCAGCGCGGCGATGCCCTCGGTGCTGTCGAACCCGGCCTCGGTGCCGTCGGCGCTGAGGTAGGTGGCGCCGGCATTCGTCACCATGACCATGGTGCCGTAATCGCCCATCGAGGCGTGAAGATGTGCGCCGCCCGGCAGGCCGGTGGTCTCGGTGATGGTCTTGCCGGCCTCAAGGAACTCGGCCCAGGTCCTGGGCGGGGTGTTCGGGTCCAGACCGGCCTTCTCGAAGATCGAGCCGTTCACGTACAGCATCGGCGTGCCGTAGGCGTGCGGGATGGCATAGACCGCGTCTCCGTCGCGGGCGAGGTCCAGGAAGTTCGGCAGATAGCCGTCCAGCCATTCGGTGTCGCCCTGCGACGCCGCGACCAGGTCCACCGCGTCGGTGTTGTTCAGGAAGAACCGCACGTTCTTGCCTATCACGGTGGCGATGTCGACCGGACGGCCCGCGGCCAGCGCGGCCTGGACTTCCGAGGTGATCTGCTGCGACTGCGAGAAGATGTCTTTCACGGTGATGCCGGGGTTCCGCGCCTCGAATTCATCGAGGATGGCGCGGAACGCATCGAAATTGCCGGT
>JBFHFG010000397.1:0-3894 GCA_041583815.1 Halovulum sp. | reverse complement strand
TGGTCGCGATACAGCTGAAGATCTTGATGCCGGTGGGCACCGCGATCACCATCGTGGCCATCATGAAATAGGCCTGTTGGGTGGTCGACATGCCGACCGTGTACATGTGGTGCGCCCACACGACGAAGCCCAGCGCGCCGATCGCACCCATCGCGAAGACCATCGGCAGATAGCCGAAGATCGGCTTTTTCGAGAAGGTCGAGACGACGTGGCTGATGATGCCGAAGCCCGGCACGATCACGATGTACACCTCGGGGTGGCCGAAGAACCACAGCAGGTGCTGATACAGGATCGGATCGCCGCCGTTGGCCGCGTCGAAGAACGCAGTGCCGAAGTTGCGGTCGGTCAGAAGCATGGTGATGGCGCCGGCCAGGACGGGCAGGGCCAGCAGGATCAGGAAGGCGGTGACCAGGATCGACCAGGCGAACAGCGGCACTTTGAACAGCGTCATGCCCGGTGCGCGCATGTTCAGGAAGGTGGTGATCATGTTGATCGCGCCCAGGATCGACGATGCGCCCGACAGGTGCACGGCAAAGATCGCAAGATCGGTCGACATGCCCTGTTCCGTGGTCGACAGCGGCGCGTAGAGCACCCATCCGATCCCGGAGCCGAGCTGCCCGTTACCCCCCGGTGTGACCACCGACAGAACCGCCAGCGACGAGCCGGCAACGAACAGCCAGAACGACAGGTTGTTCATCCGCGGGACCGCCATGTCCGGCGCGCCGATCATCAACGGCATGAAATAGTTGCCGAAACCGCCGAACAATGCCGGAATGACCACGAAGAACATCATCAGGATGCCGTGGCCGGTGATCAGTACGTTCCACAGGTGCCCGTTAGGCGCCCCGTCCTCGAGCAGCATGTACTGCACGCCGGGCTCCATCAGCTCCAGCCGCATGAACATTGTGAACCCGACCGAGATCAGGCCCAGCAGCGCGGCCACGATGATGTAAAGGAGCCCGATGTCCTTGTGGTTCGTCGACATGAACCAGCGGGTGAAAAATCCCCGGCTGTCATGCTCGGCATGGGCGTGTGCCGTAGCGTCTGCCATGTGTTTCTCCTGAGGCGTATTGTCTTTCGCCGCGGGACTTTTCGCCACGCGGGTGTGTGGGGGACTATAGTGCCGGTGCGTGGCGCCCTCAACCGGTTCCTGCCTTGCCGGACGGGGTGAATTGTCGCGCTGATCCGCACCTCAGCCCGAGGTCGGCGGCGCGCCGAAGACCTCGGCGAACGCCTCGCGCAGGGCAAGGTCCACGTCATCGATCGTGACGGGCAGGCCCAGGTCCACAAGGCTGGTCACGCCGTGGTCGGCGATCCCGCAGGGCACGATGCCGTCATAGTGCGACAGGTCCGGTTCGACGTTCAGCGCGATGCCGTGAAAGCTGACCCATCGGCGCATGCGGACCCCGATGGCGGCGATCTTGTCCTCGGCCGGCGTGCCGTCCGGATTGGGCGGGCGTTCGGGGCGGACGACCCAGACGCCGACGCGGCCCTGGCGCCGCTCGCCGGTCACGTTGAACCGGGCCAGCGTGCGGATCACCCATTCCTCGAGCAGCCAGACGAAGCGGCGCACATCGCGCCCGCGACGGTTCAGGTCCAGCATGACATAGGCCACGCGTTGCCCGGGCCCGTGATAGGTGTACTCGCCCCCCCGGCGGGACCGGTGCACCGGAAAGCGATCCGGCGCGCGCAGGTCTTCGGGTTTGGCCGAGGTGCCCGCAGTGTAGAGCGGCGGATGTTCCAGTAGCCAGACCAGTTCGGGTGCACGGCCAGCGACAATGTCGGCCACGCGCGACTCCATCGCGGCAACCGCGTCCGTATACGGAACCGGAGATTCGGTCCGAAGCCAGTCCGGCGCCGGGTTTACCGAGTATTCGGCGGATTTTGTAGGCATTTGCACGGCCATGGCTGGCGATTCCGTGATATGATCACATGCCGCCCGTCGCAGGGCGCAAGCACGTATTTTGGGTGTTGAAAGGGATTTAGTACGATGTTCAACAAGATGCTAGCCACAGTTGCGACGGTGGCGCTGGTGTCGGGTCCGGTCACGCGCGCCAGCGCGGATGCGGGCGATGTCATCGGCGGCGTGATTGGCGGGGTGATCGGCGGCGTGATCGTCAACGAGGCGACCAAGCAGCGCCGTCCGACCACCACGACCCGGACCGTCGTGCGCAAAAGCAGTGTGCCCTCGGCGGCGCGCACACAGAACCGCGAGACGCAGACCGCCCTGAACTATTTCGGGTTCCCCGCAGGAACCCCGGACGGTGTGCTGGGGCGTAATTCGCGCAATGCCATCTCGCAGTACCAGCTGCACATGGGCTATGCCCCCACCGGGCACCTGACCGAATACGAACGTACCTTCCTTGTCGGGTCCTATCACCGGGCGATCGCCGGTGGTGTGGCGACCAACCAGTTGATCGCGCAAAACCCGATGGGCGCGCGCGGACTGCTGACCGCCTATCGCGACGAGGCGGCGGGCGTGCCCCGCATGGCGCCGCAGCAGGCGGTCACCGCCGCGGTCCCGGTCGCGACCGCGCCGGTCACCGCCGCGGTCCCCCAGCCGGTGCCCGAGCCTGAACCCGAGACGGTTGAGGCCAGCGCCAGCGCGCTTCCCAGCTTCGGTGCGGCCCCGCAGGCGGCCTCGATGGCCAGTGCGTGCAACAAGGTCAGCCTTGTCACAACGACCAATGGCGGATTCACCACGGTGGCCAATGTCTCGGACCCGGATTTCGCCATCAGCGAGCAGTTCTGCCTGGCGCGAACCTATGCGATCGCGGCGGGCGAAACGCTGGCGCAGCAGATCCCGAACCTGACCGTCGCGCAGATGGACGAGCAGTGTCCGGCTTACGTGCCGCCGATGCGCAGCGCCTTGTCGGGGCTGTCGATTCGCAGTCGTGACGCGATCCTGGAGGAGGTCAGCGATTTCGCCCTGTCGACGGGCCAGCCGCCCGCGCAGATGACCACGACGGCGCGGATCTGCCTGTCCTCGGGGTATCGCACCGACAATGTCGAGGTGGCCATGGCGTCGGCGTTGCTGCTGACCGCGATGGGAGAGCCCGTCTACGCCGAACTGATAGGGCATCACCTGTCGCAGGGCTTTGGTGCGTCGACTCGCGCAGACTTGGCGCGGCCCTGGTATGAAATGGCGTTCACCGCGCTTGATGGCGGGGCGCAGGCCGTCTTTGCCCCCGGCCAGCCCGAGCGGGTGCAATTGCTGCGCGCCGCGACCGGTATCGGCGGCACGGCGATGCCGATGAAAGGCGACAAGGCAGAGGTGCTGCCGACCTTCGCTGTGCCCACCAGCCAGTAGCGATTTGGGCGCGGCGACCCCCGGTTGCCGCGCCCGTAACGAAATCTTTGAATTGGCCCCAAACTGCGCTTCACAACCCGAAACGGAGTTGCTATAGCGCGTCCACCATTTCGTGCGGTCGTGGCGGAATTGGTAGACGCGCAGCGTTGAGGTCGCTGTGGGGTAACTCCCGTGGAAGTTCGAGTCTTCTCGACCGCACCAGTGGTTTCCTGATATTCGGGACGCCAGAAACTTGGCACTGGTAACAGACGGCAGGTTTGGCCGACCTGTGCAGCGCCAGTCCGCCGTTGCGGGCCGGCGCCGAAGGCTTTTCAGCGCTTCTTGTTCATGGCATCGCGCAACGCCGCGCCCAACGCGCCGCCGTCGGCGGCAGGGGCGCGGGGGCTGCTTGTCGTCGGTTTGCCGCGTCGCCTGCGCGGCTTTTGTCCAGCGCCGGTGCTGTCGCGATCCGGCCGCTTGCCAGCCGATGGCGCGCCACCGTCCTTGCGCATGGTCAGGCCGATGCGCTTGCGAGGGATATCCACTTCGGTGACGCGGACCTTCACCACGTCGCCGGCCTTTACCACCTCGTGCGGGTCCTTCAC
>JBFHFG010000396.1:0-3904 GCA_041583815.1 Halovulum sp. | reverse complement strand
GGGTCACGCCATCGCACATCGCGGGCACGCCACCGGCGACCTGGGCGGTGCCGCCGACCTCGCGCGCGGCCTGTTTCAGCAGTGCGGGATAGGTTTCATAGGGCTGATGCGCCGACAGCATGTCGTTGTAGGCGGTCACGATGCCAAGGTTTCCCGCGTGGCCCTCGGCCAGCCGGTCCTTGTCGTCGCCCATCGCGGCATAGGCATGGGCCTGGTTGCCGCAGCTCAGATGGGCGCGGCGCGGTCCCTCGTCGCGGGCGCGGACCATGCGTTCCATGTAGGCCGAGCGGCTGGCGCGCGACCGTTCCGTGATGTCGGCCGTGACGCTGGCCACCGTATTGTTCAGGGTCATGTCGTCCTCTAGGTTCGGGTTCAGGGCCTTGAGGTCGTCTTGGTCGGGGCGTCAGCCGGCGATATCTCTCCAACGCCGGCCGTCGCGATGCATCAGCGCAAGCGCGTCGTCGGGACCCGAGCCACCGGGGTCGTACGGTTCGGGGCGGTCGGGCGATTCCTGCCATTCGGCCAGCAGCGCGTCGGTCCAGGCCCAGGCGGCCTCGACCTCGTCGCCGCGCATGAACAGCGTCTGGTTCCCCCGGATCACATCCATCACCAGCCGCTCGTAGGCGTCTGGAATGTCGGCCTCGTCGCCCAGCGCGTCGGCAAAGGTCATGTCCAGCGGTACCTCGCGCAGGCGCATCCCGCCGGGGCCCGGATCCTTGATGGTCATGCGCAGGGTGATGCCCTCGTCCGGCTGCAACCGAATGATAAGCGCATTGCCCTTGCGGTTCGAGACCTCGGGGAAGATCGAGTGCGGCACTTCCTTGAAGATCACCGCGATCTCGGACAGGCGACCGCGCAGCTTCTTGCCGGTGCGCAGGTAGAACGGCGTGCCTGCCCACCGCCAGTTCGATATCTGGACCTTCAGCGCGACATAGCTCTCGGTCTTGCTGTCGGGGTTCTCGACATGCTCCAGGTACCCACCCGAGCCGTTGCCGCGGTACTGGCCGCGCACAGTGTCATCGACGTGGATCGGGTCGAGCGCGCGGATCACCTTCAACTTCTCGTCGCGGACGGCATCGGGCTCGAACCGGGCGGGCGGTTCCATCGCGGTCAGGCACAGAAGCTGCATCAGATGGTTCTGCACCATGTCCCGCATCGCGCCGGACTTGTCGTAGTAGCCGCCGCGCCCTTCGACGCCGATCGATTCGGCGACGGTGATCTGCACATGGTCGATGTGCTGGGCGTTCCACAGCGGCTCGAACAGGGCGTTGGCGAAGCGCAGCGCCATCAGGTTCTGCACCGTTTCCTTGCCGAGGTAATGGTCGATCCGGTAGATCTGCTGCTCGTCGAAATGGCGGGTCAGCTTGGCGTTCAGTTCCTGCGCGGACTTCAGGTCGTGGCCCAACGGCTTCTCGACGACGATGCGGCTGTCGGGCGAGGCAAGACCGCTTTCGGCCAGCTTCTCGGCGATGGTGCCGAACAGCGACGGGCCGACCGACAGGTAGAAGGCGCGCACGACGTTCGCACGCAGCTTTTCGCAAAGCTCCTTCCAGCCAGTTTCACCGGTGACGTCGACGGCGACATAGTCGATGCAGTCGATGAAGGCTTTCACCGAGGCGGCGGTACGCTCTGCCTCGGGGATGAACTCCTCAAGCGCCTCGCGGATCATCTTCTGGTAGGCACTGCGCGACATCTTCGAGCGTGCCGCGCCGATAACGCAGGCGTCGTCGGGCATCTGTCCCGCCTGGCGACGGCGATACAGGCTGGGCAGGATCTTGCGCCGGGCCAGATCGCCCGTTGCGCCGAAGATGACAAGGTCGAACGGATCGACCGGAATGGTGCGGGCTGCCATGACAGAAGACCCCTTCTTCACTTGGCCGCAGCTGTCTGCGGCGACGGTGTCCAAACCGGCAGCGCCGGTGCGTGGCCCGGTCAGGGCCATGCCCGAGCCTGCGTGCCGGAAACTACGCCGGTAGCCGGAACTGTCAACACAAGTTTCATCGTGTTCGGTCGATCCGGGTCAGCCGGCGGCGGCAGCCACGGCCGCGCGGAAGGCGTCTCGATTGTCCGCCAGCGCCAGCGGACCCGCGGCCAGCCAGCCTTGGTGGCAGTCGCGCAGCGCCTGCAATTCCGCCGCGAAGTCGATCCTTGCCTGCAACTCGTCAAGGGTGGTCGAACGGTCGTGGAAACTGCGCGACAGGATCGCCCAGGTCGAGCCCAGCCTTGCGTGTTCGCCCAGGACCATGCGCGCCGGGATCGTGCCCTCGTCCAGCCGGGCCAGCCCGCCAATGCCGAATGGGACACCGGCCTCGCGCAGCGCGGCGGCGGGCGCGTCCAACAGGCCCTCGGCCAGTGGCTGGAACATGAACCGGCACCCAAGATCCAGGTGCAGGTCGTTCAGCCCGATATGCAGACGGTCCGGCCGGGCGCGTTCGAGGATCGGGGAGATCGCCTCCAGTGCGGCGGCGGTCTCGACCAGTGGCACGACCTGCGCACGGTCCGCGACCAGGTCGGCGAATCGTGCCACAGTCTGCCAGTCCCGGAACATCGGGAGCATCAGCGCGTCTGCGCCTCGGGCCAGTGCGTCATCGATCTCGGCGGCAGTGCCGTCATGGAACGGGTTCAGGCGTACCATCAGCACCGCATCCGGCGCTGCCGCGCGCAGGCGGCTGACATCCTGTGGCACATGCGGGGATTTCCAGCTGTCGACATGCCCCTGCCGGTCTGCCTTGCCCATGTTCTCCAGGTCGACGAACAGCACATCGTTGCCCGCCCCCGTCACATATTGCGCGATGCCGGGATCCGCGGTGATCATCATTGTGTGCAGAGTCATGCCGTCGCCTGTGCCAACATGTCGGGATCACGGTCCAGGAACAGTCGCGCCCAGATCTCGAGCGAGATCAGCGCCCGCACCTGCCGCGTATGGTTCTCGCGCCCGGTCAGATGAGCCTCGACCAGCGCGGCGGTGGCGTCCGGATCGACCCAGTCGCGCGCGGCCAGCCGCCCGTCCAGCAGCATCGACCGGCAATAGGGGGCCAGCGCGCCCTGAAACCATTCGCCGATGGGAACGGTGAACATCTGCTTGCGGCGGTCGGTCAGTTCCGCCCCCAGCAAGGGCCGCACGGCATCTTTCAGCAGCGACTTAGTGATGCCGCCGGCCAGTTTCATCTGTCCGGGAATGCGGAAGGCCAGTTCGGCCAGGCGGTAATCCAGGAAGGGCGATCGCACCTCGAGCGAATTCGCCATCGCCATCCGGTCCGGCTTGACCAGGTTGTTACCCGGCAGCAGCACCGCGACATCGCCCAGCAGCACACGGTTCACCGGATCCTGCGCAGGGGCCGCGCGGATCGCCTGTGTCACCGGCGCATAGGGATCGGAATCGTGGAATGCCTGCGCAAGCGCGCCGCTCAGCAGGGTGCGGGGCTGATCCCCGGTCAGCAGGCCGATGGCGCGGGCATGGGCCCCCTCCCACCCATCGGGCAGCGCGCCCGCCTTCCCCTGCGGGAACAGGTCCAGGTACTTGGTATAGCCGGCGAACAGTTCATCCCCACCGTCGCCGGTAAGTACCATCTTCACCTCGCGCCGCGCCAGGCGGGACACCAGGTCGGTCGGCATGAACGACACGTCCTGATGCGGCTGGTCGCAGTGATAGATGAACCGGGGCCACAGCGCGGCGATATCGGGATGCGCGGTTTCCGCGTGATGGATCGCGCCGAACCGGGCGGCGGCGGCCAGCGCATGCGGTGTCTCATCGAAGCGCGGATCCTCGAACCCGATGGAGAACGAGCGCACGGGCTGCTCCATGTGGCGGGCCATCAGCCCGACGACCGTGCCGCTGTCCAGCCCGCCGGACAGGAACGCCCCGAACGCCGCATCCGAGCGCAGGCGCAGCCGGGTGGCGTCG
>JBFHFG010000395.1:0-3920 GCA_041583815.1 Halovulum sp. | reverse complement strand
GGCGTCGTTGACGGACTTGAAATCGTCCAGATCGATCAGCGCCACGCAGAACGGATCCCGATGCGCCAGCAGGCCGGACAGCTTTTCCTCGAGGCTGCGGCGGTTCGGCAGTCCGGTCAGGTGATCGGTCGAGGCCGCCTCGCGCAGGCTGGCCAGTTCCCGTTCCATGTCCTTCAACTGCGAACGGGTCCGTTCCAGCTGGTCCGAGACCGACCGGGTGTCGTCGAGATGCGCGCGCCCCGACAGCACAAGGTGCCTGCACAGCATCTGCAACTCGTCGCGGGTCACGAAACCGGCCATGTCGCGCAGGCTGCGCCGCAGTTCGTCGGTCATCCGCAGGTTGCCCTGGATGCCCTGGGTAAGCCGGGCGCTGACCTCGGACAGTTCGCTGGCCAGCAGCGCGCGGACCCGTTCCAGTTCCTGCGGAAGATCCTCGGGGCCGCAGTGCCGCGCATGGGCCCGGCGAAGCATCGGCGCCCGGTCGGCGGTCGGGGCGTCCAGCGCGGCCTGAACGTCGGCGCACAGATGCGGACTGGTCTGATCGAGATATTGCGAGAGAAGTTCGAACATCTGCGGCGTGACAGTCACGTCATGTTCGTCGGCAAGGTCGATGACCTGTCGGGCCTTCATCGAAACGGCCAGTCTGCGATCTTCAATCATTTTGTCCCCAAAAGCGGCGACGAGCCCCAACCCGTCCGCTCCGGTGTAGCGCAAGCCACATAACCAAAGGGTAAAGGGCAGGGTCTGCCGCAGGTCTTAACGGGGCATTAATGATTTGGGCGCATTTTCCGAAAATTGTTGGTAGTGAGCCTGCGGACCGTATGTCCGCGTTGTGGGGGGCTTCGGATGAGGATACTTCTTGTTCAGGAGAGCGAGGATATTGGAACTATTTGGTGCCGCTTTCTCAAGCGGCATGGCGTGTCGGCGGACTTTGCCGGCACTCAGCAGCAGGCGCTGGCCGCGCTCGAGGCCAGCGACTATGACGCCCTGGTCATCGATCCGGTGCTGGATGGATGCGGTGGTGGATTGCCGGTGGCGGACTTCGCCACCTTTCGCAATCCCGACATCGTCATCCTTGCGGTGACCGGGTCCAGCTTCTTTTCGGAGGGGTCGATCTTCGATCTGATCCCTAATGCGCGCGGGGTCATGCATACACCGATGCGGCCCGACGACCTGTTGGCGTACCTGGAACACTTCCATGCCAGGCACGCCCCGCGCGAAACAGAGGCCGCAAAGGCGAAGACCGGTATCGGTTGACCGTCTGCCCTGCCCGGTCCGATCGTATGGGGCGATCGGCCGGGCCGGGGCAGGCGGGGCATCTCAGGCAGCGGCCAGCTGCTCGCGCCCGTGCGGCGCGGTCCAGTCGATGCGCGGCGCGATCGGCACGATCTGCTGCGGGTTCACGGATTGCTGGCTGTAGTGGTAATGGCGGCGGATGTGGTCGAAATCCACGGTCCCCGCCACGCCCGGCCATTGGTACAGTTCGCGCGCATAGGACCACAGCGCCGGGAAGTCTGTCAGCCGGTTGCGCTGGCATTTGAAGTGCCCGTGGTACACGGTATCGAAGCGCAGCAGGGTGGTCAGCAGGCGCCAGTCCGCCTCGGTCACGGTCGCACCGGCCAGGTAGCGGCGGTGCGTCAGCCTGTCTTCCAGCCAGTCCAGCGAGTCGAACAGCGCATTCACCGCCCGGTCATAGGCCGATTGCGAGCGGGCGAACCCGGCGCGATAGACGCCGTTGTTCACGGTTTCGTAAATCCGCTCGTTCAGGCTGTCGATCTCGGGCCGCAGGGCCGCGGGGTAGAAATCCTGGTGATTGCCGGTGAGATGATCGAAGGCGGAATTGAACATGCGGATGATTTCGGCGCTTTCGTTCGAGACGATGCGGCCGGTCTGCCTGTCCCACAGCAAGGGAACGGTGGCGCGGGTCGTCGCCGACGGATCGGCCTTCTGGTAGATCTGGTAAAGGTACTGCGCGCCGTTCACCCGGTCGCCCGTTGCGCCGGGAAAGGCGTCGCTGAAGGTCCAGCCGTTTTCCAGCATGTCCGGGTCCACGACGTCGACGGTGATATGATCCTCCAGCCCTTTCAGCGCGCGGAAGATCAGCGTCCGGTGCGCCCAGGGACACGCCAGGCTGACATACAGGTGATAGCGACCGCTTTCGGCGGCGAACCCGCCGTCGCCGCTGGGCCCCGCCGTCCCGTCGGGGGTGATCCAGTTGCGGAACGTCGACGGCTTGCGCCGGAAGCTGCCGTCGCCGCCGGTCGGCATCGCCGGGTCCGGATCCCAGGTGCCGTCGATCAACTGACCCATGTCGTTCTCCTGCAGAATTGTCGGTCGGGGGGAAACCTAGGGGCGATGACAGCCAATGGCACGCGGAACGGGCGATCAGGTCTGTTCACGACCCGTCAACAATCGCTGTGGACACAGAGAATCTTCGACAGGGTGCGGGGTGCGTACTATCCTCCTCACGGGGTAGGAGTGCACACCCGCTTGGTAACGAGTGGACTTGGGGAGCGTGACGATGGATAGCCATCTGCCGAGCGACTTTCGCTCTGCGACGGAAGGGGCGCGGGTGCGGCCTCGTGGAAAACGGCATCGCTTGCGGCTGAAGGCCGGCAACGACGAAATCGATGTGGTCGAGATCTGGCAGGGCGGCTTCTCGATCAAGGCGGATGCGCCGCGGTTCCGGCGCGGGTTCGTCGATCTTTACGATGGCGGCAAGCACCTGTTCCACGCGTTGGCCTATCCTACCAGCGAGGACAGCGCGCTGCGCACCTTCGCCTTCAAGATCCGCCAGGACCCGGATGCGGCGCCGCCGCGCGATTACGATCGTGCCGCCGACGTACCGGTCGCGCTGATCCCGGCCCGCTTCTGAGGCATCCTGACCACCGGCGATGAATCGTCTTGGCATTCCGGGGCGAAGCTGTTCATCTGCGCTCCGAATGCCAAGCCGGAGGAGCCGATGATCGCCACACCCTATCTCCTGTTCCTGGGGGACGCGCCCGACCCGCTGACGGCCAAGGTGGCCCAGGGGATCCGCGACTGGCGCCCCGAGCACTGCGTCGGCCAGTTGCGCATGGATGGCTGCAAGGCCGACATGAAGATGACCGATATGGCCCCGGCCGAGGCTGTCGCCGCCGGTGCCAAGACCATGGTGATCGGCGTGGCCAACCGGGGCGGCGTGATCTCTCCGGCATGGAAGGAACTGCTGATCGAGGCGATGGAGGCAGGGCTGGACCTGGCCTCGGGGCTGCACAACCTGTTGCGCAACGAGCCCGACCTCGTCGCGGTGGCGGAACGCACCGGGCGCAGCCTGCATGACGTGCGTGTGCCAGGCGTGGCCTATCCCATCGCCAACGGCGTGAAGCGGACCGGCAAGCGGGTGCTGGCGATCGGCACCGACTGTTCGGTCGGCAAGATGTACACCGCCCTGGCGATGGAGCGCGAGATGCGCGAGCGGGGGATGAAGGCGACCTTCCGCGCCACCGGCCAGACCGGCATCTTCATCGCCGGCGAGGGCATCTCGGTGGACGCGGTGGTGGCGGACTTCATCTCCGGCGCGGTCGAGGCGCTGAGCCCCGCCAACGACCCCGACCACTGGGACCTGATCGAAGGGCAGGGGAGCCTCTTCCACGTCTCGTTCTCGGGGGTGACCCTGGCGCTCATCCACGGCGGCCAGCCCGACGCGCTGATCCTCTGCCACGAGCCGACGCGCCCGCACATGCGCGGCCTGCCGGGCTACACGCCGCCGAGCATCGCCCAGGTGCGCGATACCGCGCTGACCCTGGCGCGGGTTGCCAACCCGGCCTGCGTGGCCGTCGGGGTGTCGGTGAACACCCAGCACATGGCCGATGCCGAGGCCAAGGCCTATCTGGCCCAGGTCGAGGCCGAGACCGGGCTGCCGGCGACCGACCCGTTCC
>JBFHFG010000394.1:0-3939 GCA_041583815.1 Halovulum sp. | reverse complement strand
GTTTCGAGAAGCGCCGTTCCTCGTTGTAGGCAATTACCGCCGCGACGGTGCCGCCCTCGGCAGGAAGGATGCCGATGAAGGTCCCGATCCCGGTACCGCGAAGGATCGTCTTCCAGATCCGGCGGAAATCCTCGCGGCTGGGCAGCTTGGCGACGGCCGAGGCAACAAGCTGACGACGCCGGGAGGTCTGCGTCGCCTGTCGCAGCAGTTCTCCACCGGCAAAGATGCCAATCATCATCTGGACCGGCGCGATGCCTTCCGACAGGTCCGCCTGGCCGAAGGTGAACCGTTCGATACCGGTCGAGATGTCGGTTCCCATCGTAGCCAGAAGGACGCCGAACGCACCGGCGATGAAGTTCTTGACCACCGAACGGCCGCTGATCGACGCCAGCATCGACATGCCGAACACCGCCAGGGCGAAATATTCCGCCGGACCGAACTGGTAGGCGGCCCGCGCCAGAAGCGGCGTCGCGATGATCATCACGATGATCCCGAGAATCCCGCCGATCGCGCTGGAGAACGTGGCGATCCCCAGCGCGCGACCCGCCTCGCCGTTCTCGGCCATCGGATAGCCGTCGAACGTGGTCGCGGCCGCCGCTGCCGTTCCGGGCGTGTTGATCAGGATGGCGGTAATCGACCCGCCGTAGATCGTCGCGCAATAGACGATCCCGCACAGCGCGATACCTGCAACCGGGTCCATCCGGACGACAAAGGGAAGCAGCAGGGCGATCAGGATCACCGAGCCGAGCCCCGGCAGCGCCCCGACCAGAACGCCGACGAAGGTGCCCCCGACGATCAGCGCCAGATGGTAGGGGTCGGACAGAAACTGCAGGACGAGGAAGAGCGTATCCATGGTGTTACCTTTCGTGGCCACCGCGCCTCAGGGCAGCGGCACGTGCAGGAGCTGGACGAACAGGACGTAGATGAAGGCGAGGAACCCCGCGAAGCTGGGGATCATCAGCCGCCAGCGCCGCTCGCCCCAAAGCATCGCAAGGCCGAAGCAGAACAGACCCAGAGCAGGGAAGGTACCGACGAACGGCAGCACGACCGCAAAGGCGATCAGCGCCAGCCCCGTCATGTAGACGATCGGCGGGACGCGCTTGTACGGCTTCAACGCCGCCGCCTTCGCCGGTGACAGCCGCAGCGCGGACAGCGCCTGGATGCCGCCGAGAAGGAACATCAGGATCAGGATGGCGCGCGGGAACGCAGTCGGCTGGATCCCCTGCGCCAGGATCGGGGGCACTTCGTCGTAGGTGAAGGTCACGGCGAACAGGGCAGCCGCGAAAACCATCACGACAAGGGACTCGACAAGGGTTTCGGTATCGTTGCTGCGCCCGGAATCCGGGCCTGCGCTGGCATGGTCGGTCATGGGTAAACTCCCTGCGGACGCGGGGTTGTCACGCGTCGTGGCATGCGCCCGTTCACCGGGCTTTCGGAAAAGGCGGGCCGGCCGCAAGCGCCGCGGCCAGCCCCTGGGGAGACCCCGTCAGTTGCCAACCAGACGAAGGTCCTCGGCGACCGATTGATAGCCGGCATTCATTTCCTCAAGCTGGGCGGCCCATTCTTCCCGGCCCGCAATGGCCGAGGCGTCCTGGCCCGCGCCCGCAAGATAGTCGAGGTATTCCTGCGACTGCATCGACTCGAGAAGCGCCGTTTCAAGCTGCTCGACGACATCTTCCGGCGTGCCCTTCAGGACGCCGATGCCCCGGACCGTGGCAAGTTCAAGATCCAGCCCGACCTCGGCTGCGCTTGGCACATCCGGGGACACGTCGGACCGCTCTGGCTGCATGATCGCCAGGGGCGTGACCTCGCCTGCCTTCCACTGGGATTCGAACTCGGGCAGGTTCATCAGCGCTACGTCGATATTGCCCCGCACAAGGTTGATGACGATCTCGCCGGTCTGTTCGAACGGCACGTAGACCTGGTTCTGCATCCCGATTTCGTTGCGCAGGAGCAGGGCTTCGACATGGGGGTTCCCGCCGACATTCGTGCCGCCCTGCTTGATGGTGCCGGACTTCGCGGCCTCGATGAATGCGGCGGCGTCCTCGTACTTGCCCGCCTTCACGACCAGGTAATTCGGAGAGATCGTGCCGCGCACAAGCGGTTGGATGTCGTCCATCGTCAGATCGACGCTGCCGCGCATGATGGTCAGAAGCGTACCAGCGTTGACGATAAACAGCGTCTGTCCGTCGGCCGGCTTGCCCGCCACGTATTTCAGCGTGTTGGTCGAAACACCGCCGGTCTTTGACAGGTGGATGAACTCGGTCCCTAGGATTTCTGCGGCCTTGTCGGTGGCGAACCGCAGGAAAATGTCGGACCCGCCGCCGGGTTTCGAGTTGTTGATGACCTCGATCGGGCCATTCGGGAAGTCCTGCGCGGCTGCCGGAATCGACGCCGCGACAACTGCCGCCGTTAGTCCGGATAGCGCCAGTGCCTTGATATTGCTAATCATTCATTCCTCCCTTGGGTGCGGGTGCTGACCATTTCTGGCCTTGTGGGACCGAATTTCGATGTTTCGGTTGAAATCTGTGTACGGTATTTGGTATCCCAAATCAAGCGTCACAAAATGCTTCCATCCCGGAAGCGGTCAGATTCGAGGAAACAGCCCGATGACAAAGATCAAATCCGTTCGCACCCGTGTCTGGAACTGGACCGGCCCCACGGTCCCGCCGACCGGAAATTTCTGCACCAACGCGTCAGACGTGCTGTGGATGAAGGGCGACGCCATGTCCTCGTTCCGCTTTCACCAGTGGCTGACCTGCGAGGTGGAAACCGAGGACGGCACCATCGGCATCGGCAACGCCGCGCTGGCGCCGACCCTGGTCAAGCAGGCCATCGACGAGTGGTACGCGCCGCTGGTGATCGGCGAGGACCCGTTCGACTACGCCTACATCTGGGAAAAGATGTATCGCCGCTCGCACGCATGGGGCCGCAAGGGTGTCGGCATGACCGCGATTAGCGCCGTCGACATCGCGATCTGGGACCTGATGGGCAAACTGACCGGCAAGCCGGTCTTCAAGCTTCTTGGCGGGCGCACCAAGGAAAAGATCCCGGTCTACTACTCCAAACTCTACGCCGGTCCGGTCGAACAGATGCAGACCGAAGCGGAAGAGGCGATGAAGAACGGCTACACCGCCTACAAGTCGCGTTTCGGTTACGGCCCCAAGGACGGGATGCCCGGCATGCGCGAGAACCTCAAACGGGTCGAGGCCCTGCGCGAGGTCATCGGCTATGACAACGACCTGATGCTCGAATGCTACATGGGCTGGAACCTGGACTACGCGAAGCGGATGCTGCCCAAGCTGGCAAAGTACGAACCCCGCTGGTTGGAAGAGCCGGTGATTGCCGATGACGTCAACGGCTATGCCGAGTTGAACGCCATGAACATCGTTCCGATCTCGGGCGGCGAGCATGAATACTCGGTCATCGGCTGTGCGGACCTGCTGCGCAAGGGCGCGGTCAGCGTTCTGCAGTACGACACAAACCGTGTAGGCGGCATCACCGCCGCGCAGAAGATCAACGCAATTGCTGAAGCCTTCCAGGTGCCGGTGATCCCGCATGCCGGGCAGGCACACAACTATCACCTGACCATGGCCAACGCGAACTGCCCGATCAGCGAGTACTTCCCCGTTTTCGACGTCGAGGTCGGCAACGAACTGTTCTACTACATCTTCGAGGGCGACCCCGAGGCCGTCGACGGCTTCCTGCAACTGGACGACGACAAGCCCGGTCTGGGCATTTCGATCACCGACAAGCACCTGCACAACTTCGAGATCACCGAATGACCCTGCCCTCCCTGCCCCCGTATTCGGGCATCTGGCCCGTCGCCCCGACGCCGTTCCACGACGATGGCACGCTCGACCTCGAAGGGATGCGCCGCGTGCTCGATTGCATGATCGATCAGGGTGTCGACGGCATCTGCATCCTCGCCAACTATTC
>JBFHFG010000393.1:0-3940 GCA_041583815.1 Halovulum sp. | reverse complement strand
CGCCTCGGCCACGCGGACCGGGTCGGCGTCGGCGGCATGGGGCACTGCATGGCCGGGCAGGGGCCGCGTGGTGAAACGCGGCACGTAGTTCGGCCCGCCCGCCTTCGGCCCGGTGCCGGACAGCCCTTCGCCGCCAAAGGGCTGAGAGCCGACGATCGCGCCGATCTGGTTGCGGTTGATGTAAAGATTCCCGACTTTCAACCGCCGCGTCACCTGGTCCACGCGGTCATCGATGCGCGAGTGCATCCCGAAGGTCAGGCCAAAGCCCGAGCCGTTGATCGCGTCCACGACCTTGTCCAGGTCCCCGGCGCGGAAAGTCGCGATATGCAGGACCGGGCCGAAGATCTCCTCGGCCAGGTCGCCGATACCGCTTACCCGGATCACCGCCGGGCCGACGAAGGTGCCGGTCTCGGGCGCCGGGATCTGGTGCACCAGCCGCCCTTCGGCCTTTGCCGTCGCGATATGCGCGTCGATCTTCGCCTTCGCGTTGGTGTCGATCACCGGCCCGATATCGGTCGAGATCTGCCACGGGTCACCCAGGCGCAGCTCGTCCATCGCGCCCAGCAGCATCTCGGTAAAGCTGTCGGCGATGTCCTTTTGCACGTAGAGCACCCGCAGCGCCGAGCAGCGCTGCCCCGCCGACTGGAAAGCCGAGATGACGATGTCCTTCACCGCCTGCTCGGGCAGGGCGGTGCTGTCGACGATCATCGCGTTCAGCCCGCCGGTTTCCGCGATCAGCGGCGCATCCGGGCGCAGCACCGGGGCCATCGTCCGGTGGATCGCCTGCGCGGTCGCGGTCGAGCCGGTGAAGCAGACGCCGCCGACGCGTACATCGCCCGTCAGCGCCGCGCCGACCTTGCGGCCAGCGCCCGGCACCAGTTGCAGCGCATGGCGCGGTACGCCCGCCTCGTGCAGCAACTCGACAGCACGGTTCGCGATCAGCCCGGTTGATTCCGCCGGTTTCGCCAGCACCGCGTTGCCCGCCGCCAGCGCGGCCGAGATCTGCCCGGTGAAGATCGCCAGCGGGAAGTTCCACGGTGAGATGCAGGTGAACACGCCCCATGGCGCGGCCGAGCCTAGTTCCGCGCCCCGCGCCGCGTAGTAGCGCAGGAAGTCCACCGCCTCGCGCAGTTCCGCGACGGCATCGGGCAGGCCCTTGCCGGCCTCGCGGGCCAGCAGCGCGAAGATCTCGCCGAAGTTCGCTTCGTACAGATCGGCGGCGCGGCGCAGTACGGACGCGCGCTCCTCGGCGCTGGCGGCCCACGGCGCGGCGGCGGCCAGCGCTGCCTCGATATCGGCCTCGTTCGACTGCACCACATGGCCGACAAGGTCATCGGGGCGGGCCGGGTTGCGGACCTCGTGCGCCTCGGTGCCCGAGGTCTCGACCGCAAGGATCGGCCCGGCCTGCCAGTGGTGATCGGCCCAGGGGCCGCGCGCGGCGTCGATATCGGCCAGCACGTCCGTCTCCCGCAGTTCCCACCCGCGCGAGTTCGTGCGTTCGGGGCGGAACAGGTCGGCGGGTGCCGTGACCGGCCCGGCGTGATCCCTGACCCGCGCCAGCACGTCGAACGGATCGGCGGCGACCGCCTCGGGCGGCACCGACTCGTCGACGATCTGGTTCACGAACGAGCTGTTGGCTCCGTTCTCCAGCAGCCGCCGCACAAGATAGGCCAGCAGGTCGCGGTGCGCGCCCACCGGCGCATAGATCCGGCAGCGCGTGCCTTCCGAGGCCAGAACCCGATCATGCAGCGCCTCGCCCATGCCGTGAAGGCGCTGGAACTCATAGGAACCGGCATCGGCCCCAATCGCCAGGATCGCGGCGACCGAATGGGCGTTGTGCGTGGCGAACTGCGGATAGATCCGGTCGGTCATTCCCAGCAGCTTCTTCGCGCAATGCAGGTAGGACACGTCGGTTTCCGCCTTGTGGGTGTAGACCGGGAAACCGGCCAGCCCCTCGACCTGCGCGCGCTTGATCTCGCTGTCCCAGTAGGCGCCCTTGACCAGCCGTACCATGATACGCCGGTCCAGCCGGTCCGCCAGCGCGTGCAGCCAGTCCAGCACCGCGCCCGCGCGCTTGCCGTAGGCCTGCACCACCACGCCGAACCCGTCCCAGCCCGCAAGGCTGTCGTCGCCCAGAACCGCCTCGATCACGTCGAGCGACAGTTCCAGCCGGTCGGCCTCCTCGGCGTCAATGTTCAGGCCCATGCCGGCGGCCTTGGCGGCCTGCGCCAGTTCCAGCACACGCGGCACCAGTTCGGACATCACCCGGTCGTGCTGTCCGGTCTCATAGCGCGGATGCAGCGCCGACAGCTTGATCGAGATCCCCGGATTGTCCCGTATGTCTTTGCTTTCACAGGCTTTCGCCAACCGCGCGATGGCGTTGGAATAAGCCTTCATGAATCCGTCCGCGTCCTTCGCGGTCAGCGCGGCCTCGCCCAGCATGTCGTAAGAGAAAGTGTAACCTTTCTTTGCACTTGCGCGTCCACGCTCAAGTGCTTCGTCAATCGTGCGGCCCAGCACGAACTGGTGCCCCATCTCGCGGATCGCGCGGCCCACGGCGGCGCGGATCACCGGCTCGCCCAACCGTTTGATCGCCCCGCGCAGCACCTTTGCCGGTCCGTCGCCCTCGCGCAGGATGCGGCCCGTCAGCATCAGTCCCCAGGTCGAGGCATTGACCAGCGGAGAGCTGGAATGACCCAGGTGCGCGCTCCATTCCGACGGCGCGATCTTGTCCTCGATCAGTGCGTCGATGGTCTGCGCGTCGGGCACCCGCAGCAGCGCCTCGGCCAGGCACATCAGCGCGACGCCTTCCTCGGTCGACAGGCCGTACTCGGCCAGGAAGACCTCCATCAGTCCGGGTTTCGACCGCTCGCGGATATCGCGTACCAGCTCCACCGCGCGGGCATGGGCGCGGTC
Organism: Halovulum sp.; assembly: GCA_041583815.1. Classification (GTDB taxonomy): domain Bacteria; phylum Pseudomonadota; class Alphaproteobacteria; order Rhodobacterales; family Rhodobacteraceae; genus Halovulum. Next base: position 1,024 of record JBFHFG010000393.1, on the reverse strand, counting down.
GCGCAGGTCGCGCCCGACGGGGGCCTCTTGCGCCAGCCGGGCCAGCACGGCAGCACCGTCCGCAAGCCTGTCGTCCCTGATCCTGTCGCGCGGCGTGGGCGTCGCGGTCATCTGCATTCTCCTTGTTCGAAACCTGAACGCAGTTTATCAGCGGCGATACGGGCTGTTTTCCCGAAATCGGCCTTCACACAGGATATGGGAACGAAGATGGCGGCAGGCAAAGGCGAAATGGCTGCGAAAATGGCCCCTGACGGGCAAGTGGATTCAATCGACCGCAAGATGCTGCAGATCCTTGCCCGCGACGGGCGGATTCCGGTGACCGAACTGGCTGAAAAAGTGGGGCTGTCGAAAAGCCCGGCGCAGGTGCGGCTGAAGCGATTGCGCGATGCGGGATACATCCGCGGCTTCCGTGCGGTGCTGGATGCGCGCAAGCTGGGCCTGGACCATGTCGCCTTTGCCGAGGTCCGGCTGACCGACACGTCCGAGGCGGCGCTGGCGGCCTTCAACGCCGGCGTCAGGGAGGTCCCCGAGATCGAGGAATGCCACATGATCGCGGGTGCGTTCGACTACCTGCTCAAGGTCCGCACCCGCGATATCCGCGCCTACCGCCGCGTGCTGGGCGAGACGATATCCTCGCTGCCGCACGTGGCGGGCACGTCGACCCACGTGTCGATGGAGGCCGTGAAGGACAGCGGCCTCTAGACGCCTCAGGGCATCGGGATCGCCTGACCGGCGGCGGGCACGTCATAGCCGCGCTGAACCGCCGGGCGGTCCGCGATGCGCAGGTACCAGTCGCGCACCAGCGGGAACTCGTTCAGGTCGATCTGTTGGAACTCGTACCGCGAGATCCAGGGCCAGATCGCCATGTCGGCGATGGAATATTCGCCACGCCCGTCACCGGCGACGAAATCGCGGTCGGCAAGCCGGCGGTCCAGCACGCCGTACAGCCGGCGGGCCTCGGCGCCATAGCGTTCCTCGGCATAGGGGGCCTTCCCGGGATTGAACCGCAGGAAGTGATGCGCCT
>JBFHFG010000392.1:0-3943 GCA_041583815.1 Halovulum sp. | reverse complement strand
TGCCGCCATTTCCGCCGCGGACGATGCCCCGGAAACCGCGCTTCCCGCCGCCGATGTCGCGCAGGCCCCGGTCACCGCACCGGCTGCGCCCGCCGCGACCGAGGTGGCGCTGGCCCCGGACGCGCAGACCAGTCAGCCCGACCAGGCCGCCGCCCCCGAACCCGAGGAGCGCAGCCTGATCGCCAGCCTTGCACGCAGCAACACCGTGCTGGGCGCGACCGTTTCCGCCGCCAAGGCGCTGTTTGGTCCGGATGAGCCCTCGGCGACCGAGGCTGCCAAGGTCGCCACGGCCCCCGCGCCCCGGCCGAAGGAAATCACCGAGGTCGCGTCGATGGACCTGAACGCGGGCGCGATCGAGGAAGTCGTCGGCACCTTGCCCACCGCAACCGAGGATGCGCGCCCCGAATCCGCGGATCGCCCGATGGAACTGGCCGCCCTTGCCCCGCGCGAGGTACGTTCGCCTTATCAGCGGCGGACCGAGCAGGCGCTGACCCCGCTGCAAATGATCCTGAACGGCGAGGAAACGGCCCCTGCCGCGCCCGAGACGCAGGGAACCGAAGTGGCCGCCCTGTCCGAGGATGGCGCCGAGCCTGCGCTGCCCGAGGCTGGCACCGCGCCCGCTGCAACCGGTCTGTCCACGCCCGGGACCGACGACGGCACGACTCGCGTGGCCGCGCTGCCGCCCGCCGCGTCCGTGCCCACGCTGGAGATGCCGGATCTGGCGACCTCGCTGGCGGGTGTGCCGGACTGCGGGATCGACCTGTCGATGCAGGTTCAGGTCGGGGCGGAACTGGTTGCCTCGCTCTCGTCGCCCTGCCGTCCGTCGCAGGCGTTCCTGGTGGAACACGCCGGGCTGGTATTCTCTGCCGAGACTGACGAGGACGGCGTGGCGAATTTCATCGTGCCGGCGATGCAGACCAACGCCATCGTGCGCGTCACCTTCCCCGATGGTGGCAGCGCTGTGGACCGCGCGACGGTCGAGGGCATGTCCCGCATGACCCGCGTCGCCGTGGTCTGGACCGACGAGCTGGATTTCGACCTGCATGTCCGCGAGTTCGATGCCGAGCCGGGCAGCGACGGCGACATCTGGGAGGGCAACGCCCGCGACTATCGCACCGCGCGACGTTCGGGCGGGGGCTATATCACCCTGCTGGGTCCGTTCAAGGGACCGGGCGCGCGGGCCGAGGTCTATACCATCTTCGAGACGCTGCGCACCGATGCCGGGCGGATCGAGTTCTCGATCGGGATGAGCGCCTATTCCGATGCCTGCCCCCGGCAGCCGGTGGTCCGCCTGCTGCGGTCCGAGCAGGCCCGCCTGGTCGACGAGGCCGATCTGGCGCTGGATACCCGCGCCTGCGACGGCCAAGTTGTGGACGGCACCGATTTCGGTCTGAAGCCGCTGGAAATCGCCGACGCCTACTGATTTCGCGCGTTCAGGGCGGCGGCGGCTTTCATCGTGAAAATCCGCGTTTTCACAGTGAAAACCCCCTTAAGCCCTTGAAATTTATTCTGAAAAGAATCCTAAAACCTCGTTAATGCGGATTCTGGGCGGTTCCGTGACCCCGGATCGCGTCACAGCAGGCCGGCGCTGCGAAAGCTGGTGTCCCGTTCTTTCCCGATGATGACATGGTCGTGCAGGACGATGCCCAGCGCCTCGGCCGCGTCGCCGACGCGGTGGGTCATGGTGATATCCGCCTGGCTGGGGGCTGGATCGCCCGAGGGATGATTGTGGACGAGAATGAGCGCCGAGGCCCCCAGTTCCAGCGCGCGCTTCACCACCTCGCGCGGGTAGACGGGCACGTGATCGACGGTGCCCCGGCCCTGCGGTTCGTCCGCAATAAGCACGTTCTTGCGGTCGAGGTAGAGCACCCGGAACTGTTCGGTGTCCCGGTGCGCCATCGAAGTCTTGCAATAGGTCATCAACGCGTCCCACGAGCTGAGAACCTCGGCCCCCAGTACGCGGGCCTGGGCCAGCCGGTGGGCCGCCGCCTCGACGATCTTCAGTTCGCAGATCACCGCCTCGCCCACGCCGGGTACTTCGGCCAGCCGGGCCGGAGGGGCCGAGATCGTGTGGTTGAAATCCCCGAACGCATCCAGCAAGGCGCGGGCCAGCGGTTTGACGTCGCGGCGGGGAATGGCGCGGAAAAGCACCAGTTCAAGCAGTTCGTAATCCTCGAGCGCGGTCTGGCCCGCGCGCATGAAGCGCCCACGCAGCCGTTTGCGGTGATCGGCCAGGTAGGACGGCAGCTTTGCGTTGCCGGAGGGCGCAACGACCTCGTCCCCGGTTGGGGTCTGCGGCAGGCCGCCAAGCGCCAGAAGCGGTGCTTCGGCAAGGTCTGCGTGCGGAGAGGGCCGACGATGTCTCATGCGGTCATTTGGCGGCAGAGCGGTTAATGGGCGCTTAACCGCGCCATGCGACCAACAGGCGCGCAAAAAGGCGTGAAATCCGCCGCGTTCCGTGACATAGGCTCGGCGCATGAAGTGGCAGCCCCCGCGCATGGCGCGCAATCTCGATGATCCGATCACCGGCTTCCAGGTGCTGGGAGAGCGCAGCTCGGGCACGAATTTCGTGACGCAACTGCTGCTGCGGAACCTCGATGGTGTCGCGCGGACCCCGGTTTATGGCTGGAAGCACGGCTTCATCGATCGCCGCGTTGCGCAGACTGACGGGCTGCTGACGGTACTGGTCTATCGCCACCCGCTGCGCTGGCTGCAAAGCCTGCATGCCCGCCCGCTGGACCTGAGCCAGGCGATGCGGGGGCTGGGTTTTTCCGACTTCATTCGCCACGAATGGCAGGGGGCCTTCAAGAAGGACTGGGGCGAGGAACCCTCGACCGCCGACATGGAGCCCAAGACCAAGGTCAATTTCGGCAACCCGCTGAAGCTGCGCAGCGCCAAGGTCGCCTATTTCGAGGAAATGGCCGAGATGCCCGCGCGCATGGTCTGGCTGCGCTACGAGGATGTGAACCGCGACCCGAAGGCGACGCTGGAGGCGCTTGCGGCGGGGTTCGGCATCCGGCTGAAGCCTTACACGCCGGTGGAGACGTTCAAGGGCATCACCACCAGCCCCTATATTCCCAAACAGCTGCCGCCGATCTCTGCCCCGGACCTGGCGTTCATCGCCGAGCAGCTGGACACCGCGCAGGAAGCGCGGATCGGCTATTCTCTGGACGACACGCCGCGCTTTGACGGGCTGCCCGCGTGGGACATCCGGTCGGTGCGGAGCGTGGCGCGGGGGCTGCGCCGGAAGGTCAGTCCCAGGTAGGGTGGAATTTGCCGGCGGGCGAGAGGGTGAAGATCTCGCACCCGTCCTCGGTCACGCCGATGGAATGTTCGAACTGGGCGGACAGGGACTTGTCCTTGGTCACGGCGGTCCAGTCGTCGGCCAGTACCTTGGTTTCGGGGCGGCCGAGGTTGATCATCGGTTCGATGGTGAAGAACATCCCCGGTTCCAGCTTGGGACCGGACCCCGGACGACCGTAGTGCAGAACGTTGGGTGCTGAGTGGAACACCCGGCCCAGCCCGTGGCCGCAGAAATCCCGCACGACCGAGCAGTGCTGCGCCTCGGCATAGGTCTGGATCGCGTGGCCGATATCGCCGAATGTGTTGCCCGGCTTGACGGCGGCGATGCCGCGCATCAGTGCCTCGTGGGTGACATCGATCAGGCGCCTGGCGAACTTTTTCGGCTCGCCCGCGACGTACATGCGGCTGCTGTCGCCGTACCAGCCATCGACGATCACGGTCACGTCGATGTTCAGGATGTCGCGTTCCTGCAGGACGTCATCCTTGCGGCCCGGCACTTTCGAGCCGGGAATGCCGTGGCAGACCACCTGGTTGAGCGAGATGCAGCTGGCATGCTTGTAGCCCTTGTAGCCGATCGTGGCCGAGACCGCCCCGGCTTCGACGACCCATTTCTCGATCAGCGCATCCAGCGCGCCGGTGG
>JBFHFG010000391.1:0-3944 GCA_041583815.1 Halovulum sp. | reverse complement strand
TCGACGTGCAGGACATCAGCCTGACACCGCTGGCACCGGGCTGGTTGATGCTGCTGCTGGCGGGCACGCTGCTGTTCGCCGCCTGGCGGGTCGAGGGGCGCTGAGATTTCATCGTGAAACCATGAAATCCGGGGTTTTCACAGTGAAAACCCCCTTAAGCCCATGATTTTACAGGTATTCTGTTTGTAAAAACTTCGTAAACGCCGGATTGCGGGGAGTTACCCCCCGCAATCCGGGCGACCGCGCACCCTATAAATGCCCGGACCAATTGTTCACGGCTCTACCCGGCAACGCGGACCAGCTGCTTGCCGAAGTTCTTGCCCTTGAGCATGCCGAGGAAGGCTTCGGGCGCGTTTTCCAGCCCTTCGGCGATGTCCTCGCGGTAGGCGATCTTGCCGGCGGCGACCAGCGGAGCGACTTCCTTCAGGAACTCGGGGAACCGGTCGTAGTGGTCGGCGATGATGAACCCGCCCACGGTCAGCCGGTTGGTCAGCAGGCCGCGCCATGCGGCTGGAAGCTGGTCGTGGTCGGCGTCCGAGCCACCCTCGTACCACGCGACGGCACCGCACAGGGGGATGCGACCGTGGACGTTCATCAGGGGCAGCACGGCTTCCAGCGTCTTGCCCGCGACGTTCTCGAAATAGATGTCGATGCCGTCGCGTACCTCGGCCTTCAGCGCGGATTGCAGGCTGTCGGCGGTATCGTGGGCGCGGTGGTCGATGCAGGCGTCAAAGCCCAGTTCCTCGACCGCGAACGCGCACTTGTCCGCGCCGCCCGCGACGCCTACGGCGCGCAGGCCCTTGGCCTTGGCAAGCTGACCGACCATCGAGCCGACGGGGCCGGTGGCGGCGCCGACGACCAGCGTCTCGCCGTCCTTGGGCTGGCCGATCTGGGTCAGGCCATACCAGCCGGTAAAGCCGGGCATGCCCAGCACGCCCAACGCGGTCGAGACCGGTGCCACCGATGGGTCGATCTTCTGTACCTGTGCGCCGGGCAGCACGGCGTGGGTCGCCCAGCCGCCCATGCCCAGCACGATATCGCCGGGCTTGAGGTTGTCGGCGTTGCTTTCGACAACCTCGGACACGGTGCCGCCGCCCATCGTCTCGTTCAGTTCGACCGGCGCCGAATAGGACTTCGCCGCGCTCATCCGTCCGCGCATGTACGGGTCGAGCGACAGGAACAGGGTGCGGACCAGCACCTCGCCCTGCCCCGGCGTCGGGATATCGGCGCGCTCCAGGCGGAAGTTGTCGAGCGTCGCCGCACCCTCGGGACGGCTGGCGAGAACGATGCGCTGCATCTGGTCGGTCATGGATCACCTTCGTGTTTGCGTGTCCCTGCTGAGGTGGGGGTTGTAGGCCGGGCTTCAACAATTCTTTGCGGGCAATGTTCCCGAGCACGAATTGAAACCGGTTGCAAAAATAGTTGCAAAGGCGCGGGCAGCGTCCTAGCGTGACGCAACATTTTCCTGGGGAGGATCCATCATGACATTGCCCACGCGCTCTGCTGCGCGGCTGCCTTTCGACGTGGCCGCCGTGTGCTTCGGCACCTCACCGCTTGGCAGCATGCCCGATACCTATGGCTACGAGGTCAGCGAGGCGCAGGCCCGCGACGCGATCAACGCGATGTTCGACCTGAACCCCAGCTTCATCGACACTTCGCGCAACTACGGCATGGGGCGCAGCGAGGAACGGCTGGGCGCAGTGATCCGTGAACGCGGCCTGCCGGAGCATTGCGTATTGGCGACCAAGCTGGACCGCGCGTGGGAGGACAACCGCCTGGACGCCGCCCGCGCGCGGCAGTCGGTCGAGGAAAGCCTCGAGGCGCTGGGGCTGGACAGCCTGCACATCCTGCATCTGCACGACCCGGAATACTGCCGCAATCTGGAAGAGATCGCTGGCCCCGGCGGCGCGCTGGAAGAGCTGTTCCGGATGAAGGAAGAAGGGCTGGTACAGGCGGTCGGGCTGGCGATGGGCAAGCTGGACCTGATGACGAAACTGTTGCCGGACTGGGAGTTCGATGCCCTGGTCAGCCACAACCGCTTCACGCTGTTGAACCGCGAGGCGGACCGGATGTTCACCGACGCCCATGCGCGCGGCATCGCGATCTTCAATGCGGCGCCCTATTGCGGTGGCGTGCTGGCGCGCGGCTCGGCCGGCAGCACGATGATCACCTATCAGCAGGCAAGCGACGAGGACATGGCCCCGGTGCGCGCGATCGAGGAGATCTGCGCACGGCATGATGTGCCGCTGGGCGCGGCGGCGTTGCAATTCTCGATGCGGGACCCGCGCGTGACCTCGACGATCTGCGGTGTGTCCAAGCCCGAACGCGTGGCGCAGACGGTGGACTGGGCGACCCGCGACATTCCGCAGGCGGCCTGGGACGAACTGATGGCCCTGCCCTATTCGAGCGAAGATCCTGAAGCGAACCGGGAGTACAAACCATGCTGAACCTCGCCCTGATCGGATGTGGCCGGATCGGCCGGATGCATGGCGCGCTGGTGCATGCGCACAAGGACGCGCGGCTGGCCGTGGTGCATGACCCGGTGGCCTCTGCAGCGCAGGCGTTGGCGGACGAAACCGGCGCGACGGTCGCGGATAGCGCCGAGGCGGTGTTCGCCGATGCGGGCGTCGATGCGGTGATCGTCGCCTCGGTCACGGCGACCCATGCGGACTATATCGAGAAGGCCGTCGCCGCCGGAAAGCCGGTGCTGTGCGAGAAGCCGATCGACCTGGACATCGCGCGGGTCGAGGCCTGCCGTGCGGCCATTGCGGGCAGTGACGTGCCGGTGCAGATCGGCTTCAACCGGCGCTTCGATCCCGGCCACCGCGCCCTGCGCGAGGCGGTCGCGCGAGGCGAATTGGGCGGGCTGGTGCAGCTGCTTGTGACCTCGCGCGATCCCGAGCCGCCAAGCGACGAATATCTGACGGGTGCAGGCGGGATGATCCGCGACATGACAATCCACGATTTCGACCTTGCGCGTTACGTGCTGGGCGAGGACGAGGTTGTCGAGGTGTTCGCCAACGCGGGCGCGCTGATCGATCCCGAGCGGGGCGCACGGCTGAACGAGGTCGACTGCGCGATGATCTCGCTGAAGGCCAAGTCCGGGGCGCAGGTGCTGATCAACAACGCGCGGCAGGCGCCTTACGGCTATGACCAGCGGCTTGAGGCGGTGGGGCCGAAGGGGATGCTGCAAAGCACCAACCGCACGCCGCACGGTCTGGCGCGGTTCACCGAGGGGACGACGGCCGCCGGCGAAGGCTATGAGCCGTTCTTCATCGAACGTTACGAACAGGCATTCCGCGCGCAGCTGGACAGTTTCCTGGAAACCGCCCGGACGGGCCGCACCGCCGAGGTGAGCTTCGAGGATGGCCGCCGCGCGCTGATGCTGGCCGAGGCGGCCTATGCCTCGCTCAGGGAAGGGCGGGCGGTGCCGGTGGACGCCGCGTCATGACGCCGGGGCAGTCAATTCGGTTGCCTCGGACCGGGGAAACCAATTAATCCCGCAAACGACGATTTCTATGAAACGGTGGAGCGGGATGAGAGTGACCCTGAAAGAGGTGGCGGAACGGGCGGGCGTGTCACGTTCGGCCGTGTCGCGCACCTTCACCGAGGGCGCCTCGGTTTCGGCCAAGACCCGGGCCAAGGTGATGCGCGCTGCCGAGGAACTGGGCTACAGCCCCAACGTGCTGGCCAGCAGCCTGACCACGCGGCGCACCAAGCTGATCGGGCTGGTGGCGGACAACTTCCGCAACCCGATGTTCCTGCTGGTGTTCGACCTGTTCACCCGCCTTATCCAGGAACGCGGGTTCCGCCCGCTGCTGGTCAACCTGTCGGGCGAGACCGACCCGCAGCATTCGTTGCGGCTGTTGCGGCAATATTCGGTGGACGGGGTGATCGTCGCCTCGTCCACGCTGCCACCCAGTTTCGCCGCTGCCTTCCGCGAC
>JBFHFG010000390.1:0-3954 GCA_041583815.1 Halovulum sp. | reverse complement strand
CGTGAGCGCAGACCGGGGCGGGCCTAGCGCTCGCCCCGGCGGTAGGGTTTCATCAGCGCCTGCGGCACACGTGCCCGGCGCGACATCACCACTAGCGCCACGATCGACAGCACGTAGGGCAGCATCAGGAACAGCTGGTAGGGCACCGCCTTGCCGAACACGGTCTGCAGCCGCAGCTGGTAGGCGTCAAACAGCGCGAACAACAACGCCCCGAGCAGCGCCCGCGATGGCCGCCATGTCGAGAACACGACCAGCGCGATGCAGACCCAGCCACGCCCCTGCACCATGGTGGGGAAGAAACTGTTGAACGCGGCCAGCGTCAGGAACGCGCCGCCCATCGCCATCAGCGCGCTGCCCGCCATGATCGCGCCATAGCGCAGGCGGATCGGGTTCAGGCCCTGCGCCTCGGCCGCGTGGGGGTTTTCGCCGGTCATCCGGATCGCCAGGCCCAGCGGCGTGCGCGCCATCAGGTAGGCCAGCGCCAGCGCCGCGCCGATTGCCAGGTAGGTGGGCGTGGTCTGGGTGAACAGCGTCGGGCCCAGCACCGGCAGGTCGGACAGCAGCGGGATCGCGACGGCCTGGAACGGCTCGACCGTGGGGGGCGTGCCCTGCACCTCGACCGCCAGGCGGAACAGGTAGTAGCTGAAGCTGGAGGCGAACAGCGTGATGCCCAGGCCCGTGACGTGCTGCGACAGGCCCAGGCTGACCGTCATGCCTGCGTGCAGCAGACCGAAGGCCGCCCCCGAAAGCGCCGCGGCCAGCATGCCCAGCCACAAATCGCCGCCCTGGTAGACCGTCAACCAGCCGATCATCGCGCCGAAGGTCATGATCCCCTCGATCCCGAGGTTCAGCACCCCGGCACGTTCGCACAGCAGCGCGCCAAGCGTACCGAAGATCAGCGGGGTCGCGATCCTCAGCACCGAGGACCACAGGCCGAGCGTCAGCAGGATGTCCAGAAGATCGCTCATCGGCGCACCCGGTAGCTGGTGAAGAACAGCGCGACCAGCATGGTCAGCAGCGCCAGCGACACGGTGACGTCGGCGATGAAGCTTGGTACCTCGAGCGCGCGGCTCATGCCGTCCGCGCCGACGAACATGGTGGCGACGAACAGGGCGGCGAAGATCACGCCGATCGGGTTCAGCGCCGCCAGCATGGCCACCACGATCCCGGAATAGCCGAAGCCGGGCGAGAGGTCGGTCGAGACATATCCCTTCACGCCCAGCACCTCGACCGCGCCGGCCAGCCCGGCCAGCCCGCCCGACAGGCAGGCGACAAGCAGTAGCGTGCGGCCGATGGGAACGCCCGAGAATCGCGCGGCGGCGGCGTTGAGACCGGCAGCGCGCGACTGCAGGCCGAACACCGTCGCCCGGTTCAGGAAGAATACCGCAAGCGCGGCCAGAACGGCGATCACCAGCCCCAAATGCAGGCGGGAGCGGGGCACGATCTGCGGCAGCATCGCATCCTCGACCACCGGTACGGATTGCGGCCAGCCAAAGGCCAGCGTGTCGCGCAGAAAGCCCTCGATCGCCAGCGAGACGAACAGCAGCACGATGAAGTTCAGCAGCAGCGTCGTCACCACCTCGTCGACGCCGAAGCGCAGGCGGAGGAATACGGGGATCAGAAGCAGCATCATGCCGGCCACGGCTCCCGCCGCCATCAGGGCCGGGATCAGCAGGCCGGGCGGCAAGCCCAGCGGGTTTGCGGCACCCAGTGCCGCCACCGCCAGTGCGCCCGCGTACAGCTGGCCTTCGGCGCCGATGTTCCAGACCTGCGCGCGGAACGCGACGGCGGCGGCAAGGCCGGTGAAGATCAGCGGAGTGGCGCGGGTCAGCGTTTCGGTCGCCGACAGGCGAGAGCCGAAAGCGCCGGTCAGGATGCGGCCATAGGCTTCCAGCACGGGTGCGCCCGCCAGTGCGATCAGCACCCCGGCGATGGCCAGCGCAACCGCCATTGCGGCGACCGGCGCCCCCACCAGCCATAGTGGCGAGACCTTTTGCCGTCGTTCAAACCGCATCGCCCAGCCCCTGCCATTCGCCCGCCATCATCAACCCTAGCTGGCGCGCATCCAGCCTGTCAGTCGGTATCGGGGGTGACAGCCGACCCTTGACGATGGCCTGCGCGCGATCGGCCAGCGCAAGAACCTCGTCCAGATCTTCCGAGATCAGGATCACGCCGCAGCCCTTGGCGCGGGCGGCCAGGATCTCGGCGTGGACGGCGGCGATCGCGCCCTCGTCCAGGCCGCGCGTCGGCTGTGCCGCGATCAGCAGGCGCGGCGCGTCCCACAGGTTCCGGCCGAAGATCAGTTTCTGCATGTTGCCGCCCGAGAGTTGCCGGGTCGGTGTGTCGGGCGTGCCGCCGCGCAGGTCGAACCGCTCGATCACCTTGCCGCAGAAGGCGCGGGCGGCGGCGCGGCGCACGATACCGCGCCGGGCGAAGCGCGGGTCGCCGATGCGTTCCAGCACGGCGTTCTGCCACAAGGGGAACTCGCCCACCGCGCCTTCGGTGTTGCGGTCCTCGGGGATGCGGCCGACGCCCATGCCGACCAGTGCGCGCGGCGTCAGGCCGTTGGCGTCCTGACCCAGCAGCGTGACCTCGCCCGCGTCGGCGTGGGCCAGGCCCGACAGCAGCTGTGCCAGCGTCGTCTGGCCGTTGCCCGAGACGCCGATGATGCCCAGCACCTCGCCCGCGCGCAGGTCGAAGTCCACGCCGTTCAGACGGGTTGCGCCGGGCACACCGGCGGTGACGCCGCGGGCGTGGACGATAACCTCGCCCGGTGTGCCCGCATCGCGGACGGGGCGGGTGACGCGGCGGCCGACCATCAGCTCGGCCAGTTCCTCGCGGCTTGTGTCGGGGGTGGCGCGTTCGGCCACCACGCGGCCGCCGCGCAGGACGACGACGCGGTCGGCGGCGGACATCACCTCGTGCAGTTTGTGCGAGATGAAGATGATCGACAGGCCCTGTTGCGCCATGCCGCGCAGGGTGGTGAACAGGCGCTCGGCCTCGGGGCGGGTGAGCACGGCAGTGGGCTCGTCCAGGATCAGGATCCGGGCGCGGTTGTAGAGCGCCTTGAGGATCTCGACCCGCTGTCGTTCGCCCACGGACAGGTCCGACACGCGGGCGTCGGGATCGACCGCGAGGCCGAAGCGTTCAGCCAGTTCGGCCAGCCGGGCGCGCGCGGCGCGCGTGCGGCTGGCAGCGGCGAACAGGCTTTCGGTGCCGGTCATGACGTTTTCCAGCACCGTCAGGTTCGGCGCCAGGGTGAAATGCTGGTGCACCATGCCGACGCCCGCGCCGATGGCGTCGCGCGGGCGGCCCAGCGTCAGGTCGCGGCCATCGACCCGGACGCGCCCCGCGTCGGGCATGTAGTGGCCGAACAGGATGTTCATCAGCGTGGTCTTGCCAGCGCCGTTCTCGCCCAGCAGCGCCAGCACCTCGCCCTTGGCGAGGGTGATCGAGATGTCCTGGTTCGCGGCGACGGGGCCGAAGGATTTCGAGATCCCGTCGAGGTGCAGAATGGGGGTGCCTGCCATGCGCTGCCCGATTGTCGGTGGAGAGCCCGGCGCGTCAGGCGCGCCGGGCCGGCCAGGTTCAGGTCGGTTCGTTGAAGTCGATCTCGACGGTCAGCTCGCCTGCCTTGATCGCGGCGCGGGCTTCCTCCATCTCGGGGATCGCGTCTTCGGGGACCATCGACGGCTGGTAGACGATGTCGTTGCCGCCTTCGGCCATCAGGCAGTAGGGAGTGTAGCTGTGCCCGGTCGGGTTGCCTGCGGCCTTGTCCGCCAGCGCCGCGTCCAGCAGCGGGCGGAAGTACCACATGGCGTTGGCGAACACCGTTTCGGGGTAGCGCGGGGTGTAGTCGATCAGCGAGCCGATCGCCTTGACGCCGCGTTCCTTGGCGGCGTCGGCGGTGCCGATCCGTTCACCGAACAGGATGTCGGCCCCGGCGTCGATCTG
>JBFHFG010000389.1:0-3956 GCA_041583815.1 Halovulum sp. | reverse complement strand
GCAAAGCGCGACCTGACACCAACGTAGGCCGGGGCAGGTGCCGCCCCCGGCCTACGGTGTGTTCGCTCAGCACCGAAAGTTTGGGGCGCGCAGGAACCATCCTCTACGGAGCCGGTTGAACGACGAGGGCCAGTTTGCCCGACCCGACGTTCCATCGTCAGCTGGAGGATGCCATGACCGATGACCCCGTCTTCAAACCGAGCGCCGAAACCCAGAAATCCGGCGAAACAGCCGACCATCCTGCCGAACGCGGAACCGGCGGTGAATGGCACCAGCGGTCGGACGACGCGCCGCGCATGACAACCGCGCAGGGCGTGCCGGTCTCGGACGATCAGAACAGCCTCAAGGCCGGAAGCCGTGGCCCGACATTGATGGAAGATTTCCATTTCCGCGAGAAGATCTTTCATTTCGATCACGAGCGCATCCCCGAACGCGTCGTTCACGCCCGCGGCTATGGCGCGCACGGCTATCTTGAAGTGACCGAAGCGATCCCCGAGCTGACAGCTGCCCAGCCGTTCCAGAAGGCGGGCACGAAAGTTCCGGCCTTCGTCCGGTTCTCGACCGTGGCGGGCAACAAGGGCTCGGCCGACCTGGCGCGCGACGTGCGGGGCTTTGCCGTGAAGCTTTATACCGAGGATGGCAACTGGGACATCGTCGGCAACAACATCCCGGTATTTTTCATCCAGGACGCCATGAAGTTCCCCGACCTGATCCACGCCGCCAAGCCCGAGCCCGACCGGGGCTGGCCGCAGGCGCAGACGGCGCATGACAATTTCTGGGATTTCATCTCGCTGATGCCGGAGTCGATGCACATGGTCATGTGGGCCATGTCCGACCGTGCGATCCCGCGCTCGTTCCGCTTCATGGAGGGCTTCGGCGTCCACACGTTCCGCTTCGTGAACACCGAGGGCAAGGGCACATTCGTCAAGTTCCACTGGAAACCTAAACAGGGCCTGCAGTCGGTGATCTGGGACGAGGCGGTCACGATCATGGGCGCGGATCCGGATTTCCACCGCCGCGACCTCTGGGCCGCGATCCAGTCGGGCGACTACCCGGAATGGGAACTGGGCGTGCAGGTGTTCGACGACGAGTTTGCCGACACGTTCGAGTTCGATGTTCTGGATGCGACCAAGCTGATACCCGAAGAACAGGTTCCGGTACGGATCATCGGGCGGCTGGTACTGGACCGGGTCGTGGACAATTTCTTTGCCGAGACCGAGCAGGTCGCCTTCTGCACGCAGAACATCATTCCCGGCGTCGACTTCACGAACGACCCGCTGCTGCAGGGGCGCAATTTCAGTTATCTCGACACGCAGACCAAGCGCCTGGGTGGGCCGAACTTCACGCATATCCCGATCAACGCGCCGCGCTGCCCGTTCCACCATTTCCAGCAGGATGGGCACATGGCCATGCACAATCCTGCGGGCCGGGCCAACTTCGAGCCGAACTCCTGGGCCAAGGGTGGACCACGGGCGGAACCCAAACAGGGCTTTGAAAGTATCTCCGAGCGCGTCGAGGGCGAGAAGCGCCGCGTGCGCCCCGAAACCTTCGCCGATCACTACAGCCAGGCGCGGCAGTTCTATATCAGCCAGACAAGGGTCGAACAGGATCACATCGCTAACGCCCTGGTGTTCGAGCTTTCCAAGGTCGAAACGCCCGCGATCCGCGCCCGCGTCGTCTCCCACCTGCCGCATATCGACAAGGACCTGGCGCAGAAGGTCGCCGACGGGCTTGGGCTGGACAAAATGCCCGCCGCCGCCGATCCGGCACGCAAGCCGATCGAGTTGCCGGTGTCGGACAAGCTGTCGATCCTGAAGAACGGCCCCGACAGTTTCGCGGGCCGCAAACTGGGGCTGCTCGTGACCGACGGTGCGGACGCGGACCTTGTGAACGCGCTGAAAGACGCCGCCACGGCGGTCGGCGCGATGGTCGAGGTGATCGCCCCGCAGGTTGGCGGGGTGAAGCTGTCGGACGGCAGCAAGCTGCCTGGCGACGAGAAGATCGATGGCGCGCCCTCGGCACTTTATGACGCCGTCGCCGTGATCGCGTCCGAAAAGGGTGTCGAAACGCTGAAAACGATGCATCCCGCCAAGAGTTTCGCGGCCGACGCCTTCGCGCATTGCAAGTTCATCGCCATGTCCGACGCGGCCGGGGCGCTGTTCGACGCGGCGGGCGTGACAGATCGCGATGACGGTATGATCGTGCTGGGCGGCCCCGGCGACGCCGAGGGCTTCCTCGATCAATGCGCCGACCTGCGGTTCTGGGACCGCGCGGCGTGAACAAGTGGGCCGGCGCTGTGCCGGCCCCGCCCTTAAGCTTGGCCCTATTGTTGGGTGTGGATCCGGTGGCCCGCCGCGAAGGTCATGTCGACCTGGGTGATCGGCTTGTCACCCAACCAGGTACGGCGACGGTGCACGATCAGCGCATCGCCCGGAGCAGTCCCCAGCGCTTCGCTTCGGGCGGCCGTCGCCGGCACGGCCGAGAATTCGGACTCGGCACGGGTGAAGGGCAGGTGGCGCACCAGCCATTCGTTTGCGCTGATCGCCTCGAACCGCTCCTCGCGCGCTTCGGGCGCGGTACCAAGGTCGATCCAGCGATCTTCCAGCGCATAGGGCGTGTCATTCGACAGATGCAGAGAAACCACGTGCAGGAACGGCTCGTCCGCGCTGGCGCCCAGTGCGTTTGAGACTTCGGCGGGGGCAGGACGCTCCTGCCGGTCGATCAGGCGATACCCGTACTGTCCGCCACGCTCGATGATCTCGGCACGGATCAGGGGTATCTCGATCGTTGCCCTACCCACCGGCTGGCGGGCGATGCGCGTTCCACCCTTGCGGCGCCGGTCCAGCAACCCGTCGTCCGAAAGCGAACGTAGCGCGCGGTTCACAGTTGCCCGCGCGCAGCCCAGTTCGGCGGCCAAGTCGGCCTCGTTCGGGATTGCATCGCCCGGCAGCCAGATTTTTTCCGAGATGCGGCGCAGCACCTCCTCCCGGACCGATTGCCAGCCATGCGCGGGGCGGTCGCTCACAGGTCGCCCCTCAGTCCGCGAACCGCATCGCGGTAGCGTGCCGTGATCGCGTCATGTGCCACGTGGCGACCCTGCCGCACGACATGCCGGCCCGCGGACCAGACATCGGCAACGGCATCGCCCGAAGCGAAGGTGAAACTGTCGAGCAGCAGGTCGCCGCTCAGCCCTTCGAGGTCAGGCGCCGAAGTGTCGAGGGCCAGCAGGTCGGCCCAATGGCCGGGGGCGATGGCGCCGGTGTGCCGCCCCGCCGATGCCGCGCCGCCTGCCGTCACCGCCTCGAACAGCCGCCGCCCGGTAGAGCGGTCCGCCGTCGCAAGCGCGGCGCGCGAGTTGTCGCGCAGGCGCTGCGACAGGTCCAGCGTGCGCAGCTCTTCAGAGAGCGAGATCCGGATGTTGCTGTCCGAGCCGACCGCGATCCGCCCGCCGTTCGACAAGTAACGGACGCCATCGAAGATACCGTCGCCCAGCGAGGATTCGGTGATCGGGCATAGACCGGCCACAGCCCCGGTCGCGGCCAGCGCCGCGGTCTCGTCCGGGGTCATCTGTGTTACGTGGATCACGCACCAGCGCTCGTCCAGCAGGCCGCTGTCCAGCATGAACTCAACCGGGCGTCTGCCGTAGGCGGCGAGGATCTCGTCCACCTCTCCGGGCTGTTCGGCAAGGTGCATATGAACCGGGCCGCCGGGGACGAGTTTCGCGGTCTCGGCCAGCGTCTCGGGGGCCACCGCTCGCAGGCTGTGGGGTGCGACGCCAAGGGCCGCATCGGCGGGCAGGGCGGCCACTGCGGCGCGGCTGTCCTCGACCAGCCTGGCGAAGCGCTCCGGGTCATTGCCGAACCGGGCCTGCCCCTGGGTGAGCGCGCGCCCGTCACATCCGCCGAACTGGTAGTGCACCGGCAGCAGCGTCAGGCCGATGCCCGTCGTGGCCGAGG
>JBFHFG010000388.1:0-3973 GCA_041583815.1 Halovulum sp. | reverse complement strand
CGCTTCTTTCCGACGACCGAGATCGTCGGCATGCACGGCCAGACGCTGTCCCACGATCCGGCCGCCTTCCGCACCCACCAGGCCGGCGACGGCGCGGCGCTGGCGCGTGACGGCGGCAAGCCCGTGGTCTGGGATTTCCGCACGGCGGACGTGCTGTCGGGCGGCGAGGGCGCGCCGTTGGCGCCGTTCTTTCATCATGCACTGGCGCGGATGCTGGGGCTGGATCGGATCACCGCTTTCCTGAACATCGGCGGCGTCGCCAACGTGACCTGGGTGGACCCGGGCGTTGCGCGGCCGGAGCGGGCGGACGCGCTGGTCGCCTTCGACACCGGGCCGGGAAACGCGCTGATCGATGACCTGGTCGCCCGGCGGGGTCAGGGGAGTTTTGATCGCGATGGCGCGCTGGCCGCCGGGGGGCGGGTGGACGAGGCCGTGGTCGCCGAGGTGCTTGGCGACCCCTACCTGGCGCGGCCTGCGCCAAAGTCTCTGGACCGCAACCATTTCAACTGGTTGCAGGCGCGTGTTGAAAGGATGGAGACGGCGGATGCGGCCGCCACGTTGGCCGCGGTGACGGCCGCGACGATTGCGGATTCCGTGCGCCACATGCCCGAGCCGCCCGGGCGCTGGCTGGTCTGCGGCGGCGGGCGGCACAATGCCACGCTGATGGGGATGATCGCGGCGCGGACCAACGCCGAGGTCGCGCCGGTCGAAGCCGAGGCGCTGGACGGCGATTTCCTGGAAGCGCAGGCCTTTGCCTATCTTGCGGTGCGGGTGGCGCGCGGGCTGCCGACCTCGGCCCCGTCGACGACCGGTGCGCGTCTGCCGGTGAGCGGCGGGCGGATCAGTCTGCCGTAACGGTCAGGAGGGCTCCCGCCCGGTGGGCGCGCCGCTGGCGCGGCGCTTCCACCCGTTGGGCCCGGCCCGCTTCGCGGGTCCGGGCGCCATTTACTGTCAGCGGGTGTTTTCGGTCAGGCGGCGGGCGACGTAGCTGTTCACCAGCCCCATCAGTTCGTCCATGCCCGGTTCGAAGAAGTGGCCGGCGCCCTCGATCACCTCGTGGGTGATGGTGATGCCCTTCTGCTGCTTGAGCTTGTCGGACAGCGTCGTGATGTCGGCGGGCGGCACCACGCGGTCCGCGGAGCCGTTCACGATCAGGCCCGAGGACGGGCAGGGCGCGAGGAAGGTGAAATCGTACATGTTCGCCGGGGGAGCGACCGAGACGAAGCCCTGGATCTCGGGGCGGCGCATCAGCAGTTGCATGCCAATCCACGCCCCGAACGAGAACCCGGCGACCCAACAGCCCTTGGCGTTGGGATTGAGGTTCTGCAGGTAGTCGAGTGCCGAGGCGGCATCCGACAGTTCACCCACGCCCTGGTCGTATTCGCCCTGGCTGCGCCCCACGCCGCGGAAGTTGAACCGGAGCACCGTGAAGCCGAGGTCGTGGAACGCGTAATGCAGGTTGTAGACGACCTTGTTGTTCATCGTGCCCCCGAACTGCGGATGCGGGTGCAGGATGATGGCGATAGGTGCGTCCCGGTTCGGCTGGGGGTGGTAGCGGCCTTCGAGCCGGCCTTCTGGCCCCGGGAAGATCACCTCGGGCATGTATCACCTCTCTGGCGTTGCGGCGATTGGTTGACGGAATCGCTCGGGCAACATAGAAACATTCTAATTCGCGACCCTGGAGCCTGCGGTCGCTGGTAAGTAAGCACTGTCACGTGGTGCGTCAACTGTGAACGCCGTCCGGCGCCTTTTCGGAGCAAACCCATGAAACTGAGCACGAAAGGCCGTTACGCGATGATAGCGTTGACCGACCTTGCGCGCGAGGGCGATCCAGGCCCGGACGGGCGGCTGGTGGCGCTGTCGGAAATCGCCGAGCGCCAGGACATAAGCCTGGCTTACCTGGAGCAGCTTTTCGTCAAACTGCGGCGGGCCGAGATAGTGGAAAGCGTGCGTGGCCCCGGCGGCGGGTATCGCCTGGCGCGGCCGCCTGAAAAGATCCGCATCTCGGAAGTGCTGGAGGCGGTGGACGAGACCATGAACGCGCTGAGCCGAGGGGCCGGGGCTTCGGGGGCGACGGGGGACACCGATGCGGCGCGGCTGACCGAACGGCTGTGGGAACAGCTTTCGGCCTATGTCTACGTGTTCCTGCACCAGACCCGGTTGAGCGACATCGTGGGCGACACGCTGGCGCCCTGTCCGGCGGTGCCCGCCTTTGTTGAGTTGGTGGACGAATGAGCCGGGCGGCGGGTCGCGCGGCAGGCGGCGGATGCCTCCGGCGGGGATATTTCGGGAAAGTGGAAGGGGGGCGCGCGCTTTGAGCCGGGTCTACCTGGACTGGAACGCGACGGCGCCGCTGCGCGAGGAGGCGCGGGCGGCGATGCTGGCGGCGATGGACGTCACCGGCAACCCGTCGAGCGTGCATGCCGAGGGCCGTGCCGCAAAGGGCGTGATCGAGCGCGCGCGGGCGCAGGTGGCCGAAGCCGTTGGCTGCAAGCGCGACGAGGTGATCTTTACCAGCGGTGCGACCGAGGCGGCCATGGTGCTGGCGCACCGGCAGCCGGGCCACGCGGTCTGCGTGGACGACCTGGCACATGATGCGCTGTGGTCGCATTTCGACCTGACCGGTGCGGATGCGCCGGAGGGCTCGGGGCACACGCTGGCAATGGGCGTGGCCTGTGGCGAGACCGGGATGGTGCGCCCTTTGCCGGAAAAGGCGGACGGACGCTGGCCGTTCGGGGCGGTGCGCTGCGATTACCTGCTGCTGGATGCGACGCAGGCGATCGGGCGTGTGCCCTTTGCCTTCTCGTGGTCCGGAGCGGACATGGCGGTGCTGTCGGCGCACAAGCTGGGTGGGCCGAAAGGTGTGGGTGCGCTGATCCTGCGAGAGGGGCTGGACATCGATGCGCTCGCCACCGGGGGCGGACAGGAAATGGGCCGCCGTTCGGGGACCGAGAATGTGATCGGGATCGCCGGCTTTGGCGCTGCCGCTGAGGCTGCGCTGCGGGACCAGGCGCAAGGCGTCTGGGCGCGGGTTGAAAAGTTGAGAGATTTGCTCGAGAAGGCCCTGCAAGACGCGGCAGGAGACATTATCTTTATCGGGCAGGGGCAGCCGCGGTTGCCGAACACCAGCTGTTTCGCCGTTCCCGGCTGGAAGGGCGAGACGCAGGTGATGCAGATGGACCTGGCGGGTTACGCGATAAGCGCGGGGTCCGCCTGTTCCAGCGGCAAGGTGAAGGAAAGCCGCGTGCTGCGGGCATTGGGATTTGACGGCGTTACCGCCGCGAGCGCGATCCGCGTCTCGCTTGGGCCGGTGACGACGGAAGAGGACGTGATGGGGTTCGCCGAGGCTTGGTTGGCGCACTACCGGCGCTGGAAGGCCCGCGCGGCCTGAGACGGAACAAACCGCCGGGCGTGTCCCGGCGTATCGGAACAAGACGGCCCCGCTGTTGGGCGACAGGAGATGAGGATGGCAGGATTGGACGACGTTCAGCTGAAAGAGGCGCAGGCGAAAGAGGCCGCGGCGAAGGATGTTCAGGTGAAGGAAGGCGTCGACCAGGAAACGGTCGATGCGGTCCGTTCGGTCGGGGAGCGCTACAAGTACGGCTGGTCCAGCGATATCGAGATGGAGTACGCGCCGAAGGGTCTGAACGAAGATATCGTCCGGCTGATCAGCGAGAAGAACGGCGAGCCGGAGTGGATGACCGAATGGCGCATGACCGCCTATCGTCGCTGGCTTGAAATGACCGAGCCGGAGTGGGCGATGGTCCATTATCCGAAGATCGACTACCAGGAGCAGTATTACTACGCCAAGCCGGCGAGCATGAAGGAAAAGCCGAAGTCGCTGGACGAGGTCGATCCCGAGCTGCTGGCCACCTATGCCAAGCTGGGTATCCCGCTGAAGGAACAGATGATCCTGGCCGGGGTCGAGGGCGCCGAGGCGGTCCCGGCCGAGGGCCGCAAGGTGGCGGTGGAT
>JBFHFG010000387.1:0-3976 GCA_041583815.1 Halovulum sp. | reverse complement strand
CGCGTCCGCGTACTTCAACTGCTTGCCGAAATTGCCCGGATTGCCCAGGTAGACCTCGGCCCGGATCCCGGCGTTGCGCAGTTCGCGCACCATCTGTTGATAATCGGCCATGCGGTCGCGATCCATCACCGTGACGACCACTGGTCCCGCCGCGTCGGCCGCCTGCCGCCCCTTGGCAGCAAGCGCCGCCAGAAGCCGGTCGACACCGATCGAAACGCCAGTCGCCGGCACTGCTTGCCCGGTAAAGCGCTTGACCAGATCGTCATAACGCCCACCGCCGGCGACCGAACCGAACTGGCGCGGGCGCCCCTTCTCGTCGGTGATCTCGAAGGTCAGTTCGGCCTCGTAGACGGGGCCGGTATAGTATCCCAGGCCGCGTACGACGGACGGGTCGATCAGGAACTGGTCGGTGCCATAGCCCTGCGCCGTAACCAGTTCGCCGATCCGCTCAAGCTCGTCCACGCCCTCGCTGCCGCCGGCCGATCCCGTGACCAGGCCGCGCAGGTTGGAAATGGTCGCGCCCGCATCCGCCCCACGCGCCTGCATGAAGCCCATGACCACCTCGGCCGCGTCAGCCGACAGGCCCGCACCCTTGGTGTAGTCGCCGCTGTCATCCTTGCGGCCCTCGCCCAGCAAGGCGCGAACACCGTCCAGGCCCAGCCGGTCCAGCTTGTCGATGGCGCGCAGCACGATACCGCGCCGGTCGGCGTGCGCCTCGGGATCCGACGGATCCAACAGGCCCACGACCTCCATCACGCCGTTCAGAACCTTGCGGTTGTTCAGCCGCACGATGTAGTCGCCGCGCGCAATGCCGACGGCCTCGAGCGTGTCGGCCAGCATGGCGCAGATCTCGGCATCCGCCCCGGCCGAGGCCGAGCCGACGGTATCCGCGTCGCACTGGTAGAATTGTCGGAAACGCCCCGGCCCCGGCTTCTCGTTGCGCCAGACCGGGCCGACCGCATAGCGGCGGTAGGGATTCGGCAGATCATTGCGGTACTGCGCATAGACGCGCGCCAGCGGCGCGGTCAGGTCATAGCGCAATGCCATCCAGCTGTCGTCTTCGTCCTGCCAGGCGAACACGCCCTCGTTCGGACGGTCCACGTCGGGAAGGAACTTGCCCAGCGCCTCGACCGTCTCGACCGCGCTGGTTTCCAGCGGATCGAAGCCGTAGGCCTGATAGACACCGGTGATCCGCGCCAGCATGGCGTTGCGCGCGGTGACCTCCGCGCCGAAATAGTCCCGGAATCCCTTGGGCTGCTGCGCCTTCGGACGCCGCGCTTTCTTGTCTTTCGCCATTCGGATCTCTCCCGCCTGCGGGCGTGTCCTAGCGCAGCGCCCCGTAGGGGGCAAGCACGCTTGGTCGCGCGCGGATCCCCGCCGATATGGCAAGGACGGGAACAACAGGGTTGCCTGAGGTCCCGCCGTCACGGAAAGCCTTGCCTGGACACCAACCACGACGGACAGCGCAATGCTCGCATCCCTTCCCCGGTTCATCGCCCTCTGCGGCGCCCTCGCGACTGCCGCCTGCACCGCCCCGCAGGAAGACACCATCAGCCGTACCGAGACGGACACCCCCGCCGTCAGCTTCACCGATGCGGACTTCAGCTGCCTGCGCGAGGCGATCTACCACGAGGCCGCCGCCACTTCGCTCAGCGGCCAGCGTGCGGTTGCGAACGTGATCCTGAACCGGGCCGAAGACCCGCGCTTTCCCAACAGCGTCTGCGGTGTGGTCGCCGATGGCTGCCAGTTCTCGTACCGGTGCGACGGCAAGCCCGAAGTGTTCGCCGACAAGGTGAAACTTACCAATGCCACCAAGGCGACCGAGGTTGCGCTGACGAACCCGCAGGAAGACGTCACCGACGGCGCGCTGTTCTTCCATGCGACTTGGATGAAGCCCGGCTGGTTCGCGACGCTGCGTCGCACCGTCACCCTGGGCGGCAATATATTCTACCGCTGAAGCGGACCACCCAGGCGGCGATACCCGCCTCCGAAAAAGATCAGCGGGGCACCCGGGCCCTGCTCGAATCGCAGCACCTCTCCGACGACGATCAGGTGATCGCCGCCCTCGTGCTGGGCGGCATGCTGGCATTCCAGTCGCGCGGCGCACCCGTCGATAAGCGGCGCGTCGCCCAGCCCGGGTCGCGTGGCGATCCCCGAGAAATCATCACCGCTGCGCGCGAACCGTTCGGCCAACGCCTGCTGTTCCTCGCTCAGGACATGGATCGCGAAATGTGACGCCGCCTCGAACGCCGGGAAGCGCCGGGACCGGCGCGCCGGGGACCATAGAACCAGCGGCGGGTCCAGCGAGACAGAGGCAAAGCTGTTCGCGGTGATCCCCAGCGGCCCGTCGGCCGTCTGCGTAGTGACCACCGTCACCCCGGTCGCATAGCGCCCCAGCGCATCGCGCAACGCCCGCCCATCCAAGCTCATGCCTTGGCATCCTCCATCCGCACGGCACCCGTCCCTGCGCACCGCTGTTGCCAGCTTCCGTCGCCGGAGGCTAGAACCCCCGGAGGCATGACAGTACATGCGGGCACCGGGGCCATATGGTTCATCTCTATCCGCATATCCGGATGACGAAAACCGGCACCGCGACTTTGCAGTGCGCCGCGCCCCAAGCCACTGACCATCCGACGACGAACCGTACCGGAAAGGACCCAATGACCCAGGCTGACCGCATGACCCGGCTGGAAGAGATGCTGACCCACCAGGCCGCCACGATCGACGACCTGTCCGAGATCGTGCGCACCCAGGCCGAACGGATAGAGCGCCTGGAACGCCGCGTGCACCAGCTGCGCGAACGCGCGGCCCAGGCCGAAAGCGATGGCGGCATCCTGTTCAGCGACCAGAAGCCGCCGCACTACTAGGCGCTAGAATTCCTCGACATGGGCGACGCCGGGCACGTGCTTGATCGCGCCCATGACCTGTGGTGTCACCGGGTAGCGCTTGGGCAACTCCACCTCGACCTCTCCGGGCAGGTCAGGATGCATCAGCACCAGGTTGACCGGCCCCCCGGCACGCCGGGCCCCGCCCGCCGCCTCTTCCAGGCGCGTCGCGACCGAGCCCAGCGCCGTGGCATCGTCGACGAAGATCTTCAGGCCGGCGGGCGCGGCGCCCATCACCGCCTCGTCCACCGTCTGCACACCCCGCGCCAGCAGCTTCAACTGCTCCGACTCATAGGTCGCCTCGACCGCCAGCACCACGTTCGCCCCCGGCTCGAGCAGGTCGCGGAACTTCTCAAGCGGTTCCGAGAACATGGTGACTTCGTAGATTCCCGTCGGATCGCTCAGCGTGATGAAGGCGAAGCGGTTGCCGCGCGCCGACTTCCGCTCCTGCTTGACGGCGACGGCCCCGGCAATCTTGGCCGCTATGGGCCCGCCCTTCACCTTCTGCTCGATCTCGGCCAGCGTCATCACCCGCTGCCGCTTCAGCGGGCCGATGTAATCGTCCAGCGGATGGCCCGACAGGTAGAAACCGACAGCCATATGCTCCGCGCCCAGCCGCTCGGTCGCTAGCCAGTCATGGGGCTGCGGTAGCTTCGGCGCGGGCAGTTCCTCTCCGGCCGCCCCAAACATCGAAATCTGGGCCGAGGCCTTGTCCTCGTGCGCGGCTGCCGAATACGCGACCAACTTGTCGATCGATTCGAACATCCGACGGCGGTTGCTGTCCAGCCCATCGAACGCCCCGGCGCGGGCCAGCATTTCCAGCGGCCGCTTGCCAACGCGCTTCAGGTCCACACGGCGGGCGAAATCGAAGATATCGCTGAACGGGCCACCTTCCTCGCGGGCACGGACGATCATCCGCATCGCCTCGGTGCCCACGTTCTTCAGCGCGGCAAGCCCGTAGACCACGCGCCCTTCGGATACGCTGAACAAAGCGTCGGACCGGTTGACGCAAGGCGGGATCACCTCGATCCCCAGCCGGTCAACCTCCTGCTTGTAGATGCTCAGCTTGTCGGTCAGGTGGATATCGCAGT
>JBFHFG010000386.1:0-4002 GCA_041583815.1 Halovulum sp. | reverse complement strand
CTGCCCGCCTGGCAGGAAGGTGCGATCCTGTCCTCGCTCGACGCAATATCGCGTCTCCACGACAAGGTCATCAACGGATGAGGGCTGCCATGTTTCATCGAACGTTTACAGCAGGCGCAGCCATGCTCGTTCTCGGAGGTCTGGCGCTGGCGCAGGAACCGGCCGAGAAATCCGGAACCGCGTCGCCACCTGAATACCTTCAGAAGTTCGAGGATGATGCCATCACCGGGACCACCGGTGAAGAGATCTACGCGAACGTCTGCGCCGGTTGTCACATGTCGGGTGGCGAGGGGGCAGTTGGGGCAGGGGCCTATCCCGCTCTCAGTGGTAATCCCAACCTCGAATTTCCCGAGTATCCGATCCACATCGTGATCAACGGCGCAGCGGGCATGCCCGCTTTCGGCCATCTGATGTCGGACGAGCAGATTGTCGAAGTGGTCAACTACATCCAATCCGCGCTCGGCAACGATTTCGAGCCGACCGCAACGCTTGATGCGGTTGAAATGACCCGACCCGAGGAACCCACTACCGATAAGGAGGAACACTGATGCGCAAGCTACTTCTGGCAGCGGCCCTATTGCTTGGCCCGGCCGCCGCGGCCCAAGACGGCGAGGGGGTGATCAGACATCCGATTCCGGGCTCTGATTTTCCGATCCTGCAAGCGGTCGAGATCCCGGCCGATGCGACATTGGTCTATCTGAGCGGTACGGTTCCGCAGGTTGTGGACGAGACTGCTGCTCAGGATGCGCCGGAACGTTATGGCGATACCGCCACGCAGACGAGAACCACGTTGGCCGCGATCCAGTCCAAGCTGCAGAAGCTGGACCTCGACATGGGCGATGTTGTGAAGATGCAAGCCTATCTCGTCGCGCCAGAGGGCGAAGACGGCATGGATTTCAGTGGCTTCATGGAAGGATACAGCAAGTATTTCGGTACTGGGGGCCAGCCGAACCTGCCGACCCGCTCGGTCTTTGAAGTCGCCGGCCTCGCCAATCCATTGTGGCTGGTGGAAATCGAAGTGGTCGCTGTCCGCGACTGAAAGCGCCTGTTCCGCAGGCGGCGGAGTCCGGCCGCGGGGCCTCTTTCTCAGGAACCTCAGCACGCTTGTCTGGTTGACCTGTCGCAGCGGCGCCAATTTCGGCGCCCCCGCTATCGGAGGACATGACATGGCTATCTTTTCAAAAGACATCCAGTCGATGGATGACCTGTTCACTCACATGCTGCAGGACATCTACTACGCCGAGCAGCAGATCGAGAAAGCCTTGCCAGAGATGATCGAAAAAGCGGCGGACGAAAAGCTCCGCGGCGATTTCGAAGCGCATCTCGGTGAAACACGCACCCAGATTCAGCGTCTCGAAGAGGTGTTTCAGCTTATCGGCAAGGAGCCGAAGGGTACGACCTGCCCGGCGATCGACGGCATCATCAAGGAAGCCAAAGAGGTTGCCGGTGAAATCGGCGACACCGACGTTCTGAATGCCGCGCTGGCTGCCGCTGCTCAGGCAGTCGAGCATTACGAGATCACGCGCTACGGCACGCTGATTTCCTGGGCCAAGGAAATGGGCCGCAACGACTGCGTAGAACTCTTCGAGGCGACGCTCGCCGAGGAAAAGGCTGCCGACGAGAAACTGACCGCGGTGGCAGAGCAACGGCTCAACCGGGCCGCCTGACAACCGCGCCTGCATTGTGTGCCGCGCTAATGCGCGGCGCATTTTGTTTCCATTGGGGGAGATCATGTCAAATTCGAAGACGACCACGGATCACCAGGAGATACGGGCCTGGGCGACCGCGCGGGCAGGGAGGCCGGCACGGGTGCGCGACGATGCGCCGGGCGGGATTTTGCGCTTCGATTTCGGAGAGCCCGAAGAGGGCCTGGAAGAAATCTCCTGGGACGAGTTCTTCCACATTTTCGAAGATCGGAAACTGGCTATCGTCTACCAGGATGAGACCAGCAGCGGAGAAACCAGCCGCTTCAACAAGTTCGTAGAACGCTGAAGGCACCGCGAACGCCTGGGAACAACGGTGTTCCATCTACAGGGCACCACGCCCGAACCGTTCCCATATCCATTGATTTTTCCTGACTGGAGTCTCCGCGATGCAAGACGCCATGTTTCAACTTCATTGGGTCGATTACACGATCGTTCTCGTCTATTTCGCGGCGATCATCGGTCATGGCGTCTATGTGTCCCGCAAGCTTGATGGCGGCTCGGACGACTATTTTCTGGCCGGCCGGTCGCTCCCCTGGTACCTGATCGGGTTCTCGCTGTTTGCCTCTAACATGTCCGGATCCAGCTTCGTCGGCCTGATGGGCGGGAGCTATTCGAACGGTATCGCGATCTTCAACTACGAATGGACCGCGGCGTTCGTTCTGATTATCTTTGCGATTTTCATCCTGCCGTCGTATCTGCGCGCCAAGGTTTCGACGGTGCCCGAATACCTGGAGCATCGATATGACGTGCGCTCACGCCGCGCGTTCAGCCTGTTCACCATCCTGGCAATCATGTTCATCGACACCGCCGGGGCGCTGTACGCGGGCGGACTGGTGATCTCGAACGTCACGGGCTTCCTGAACCTTTGGTCTGCCGTTGCTATCCTGGCGTTCGTGGCGGGTATCTATACCATTCTCGGCGGGTTGTCGGCAGTTGTCGTGACGGACACGGTTCAGGCGATCCTGCTGATCTGCGGCGCTGCGATCCTTTTCTGGCTGGGACTGGATGAAGTCGGTGGCTGGTCGGAACTGTTCGCCAGTGTGCCCGACGACAAGCATCACCTGATCCTGCCCGCGGATGACGACTTCCTGCCCTGGACCGGGATCTGGGGCGTGATCCTGCTGGGCTTCTACTACTGGTCGATCAACCAGTTCGTCGTTCAGCGCACGCTCGGCGCGAAGAACCTGCGCGAGGGCCAGTTGGGTGCGCTGTTCGCCGGCTTCCTGAAAATGCCGAACCTGTTCCTGATGATCGTGCCGGGGCTGATCGCGCTGAAACTCTATCCCGAACTCGAGACGCCGGACCTCGCGTTCCCTTCGCTCGCGTTCGACCTGATGCCCATCGGGATCCGTGGCCTGATCATGGCCGCCCTGATCGCCGCGATCATGTCCTCGCTCGACTCGGCGCTGAACTCGGCCTCGACGTTAGTGGTGAAAGACTTCGTGGAGCCGTTGAAGCCCGGGATGAGTGACCAGACGCTCGTGCGCCTGGGTAGGGTTGTCACGGGCGTGGCCATGGTGATCGGCGCGATCTACGCGCCGTCGATTGCTGGGTTCGAGAGCCTGTTCTCGTATTTCCAGAGCTCGCTCAGCTACATCGTGCCGGCAATCGTGGTGGTCTACATCCTCGGTGTCTTCGTGCCCTGGCTGAATGGTAACGGCGCTTTCTGGACCATCGTCTTCGGCCTCGTCGTCGGGGTGCCGCTGTTCATCGTGAAGGAGGTGCTGAACCTCTGGGAGACGTGGGGCCTGCCGCAGATCCACTATACCGTCATGTCCTCGCTGATCATGTTCGTGGCTATCGGACTGCATCTTGGAATTTCCCGCTTCACCCATCGCCGCGACAAGGAAGAGATCGAGAAACTGGTCTGGAGCCGATCCGAGGCGGTTGAGACCTTCACCACCTGGGAGCGCCCGATCTGGCTGGACCGCACCCTGCTCGCCGGATTGCTGATCCTTTGGGTCGTGGGCTTCATGGTCTGGTTCTGGTGACCTCATGGACGGGGCGGATACCCTCACGCTTCGGTTCGAGAAGCTTGTGGAATGGCTGGGCCGTGGGCAGAGCCCCTCGCTGCTGATCCTGCTGGGGGCGGTGCTGGTCGCCGTGATCTTGCATAAGATTGTCTATGGCTTGCTGTTCCGGAAAGTCGCGAACCGGTCCGGCCATTTTCCGTCACTCGTCAGACGGGCGCGGCGGCCGGTGCGCTTGGGGATGGTTCTTCTCTTCATCGCCATTGCACTTCCGGCTACTCGGCTGGGGCCGGAATGGCAGGACGCACTTCAGCACATCGCCCTTG
>JBFHFG010000385.1:0-4006 GCA_041583815.1 Halovulum sp. | reverse complement strand
GGTGTTCTGCGGCGACCACGGACGGCAGGCCTTTTCGTAGGTTCCGACCAGCAGGCCATTGCGCTCCTGACGGGTATAGATCTCGCCCTTGAAGTCGATGATATGGCAGACCTCGCGCCCGGTTTGCTGGTTGTAGGCGACGATCTCGGGGATCTCCTCGGTCAGCAGGTACATGTGTTCCATGGCCAGCAGCGGCAGTTCCAGCCCGACCATCCGGCCCACCTCGCGCGCCCAGAGACCACCGGCATTGACGACATGCTCAACGCGGACGGTGCCCTGCTCTGTCACGACATTCCAGGTGCCGTCCGGATCCTGCGTCAGCTCCTTCACCGGGTTGCGCAGCACGATGTGCGCGCCAAGGTTCCGCGCCGCCTTGGCGTAGGCATGGGTGGTGCCGGATGGGTCAAGATGCCCTTCGACCGGATCCCACAGCCCGCCGACGAAATGGCTGTCGTCGAGGATCGGGAACATGGCCTTGGCTTCCGAGGCCGAGACCAGTTCCGTCTGCATTCCCAGCGCGCGGCCCTTGGCGTGGGTGTAGCGCAGGAAGTCCATCCGCTCGGGGCTATCGGCCATCATGAAGCCGCCGGTCAGGTGCAGGCCGCAGGACAGGCCCGACGCCTCCTCCAGTTCCTTGTAGAGGCCGACGGTATAGGACTGCAGCTTGGCGACGTTCGGATCGCCGTTCAGCGTGTGAAACCCGCCCGCCGCGTGCCAACTGCTTCCGCTCGTCAGCTCGGACCGTTCGATCAGCATGACATCGGTCCAGCCTGCGCGCGCCAGATGGTAGAGCACCGAACACCCGACAACCCCGCCGCCGATCACCACAACCCGTGCCGTATCCTGCATGTCCGCGCCCTCCGCCAATGACCCGTTCAGGGGGCCACGGGGCGCGCGCGCCATCTACCAGTTCAGGACGCTTGAAGGTCCGTTTGCGACGTCAGGACAGCAGGCAGCGGGTCAGCTGGCTATCGGCGGCGGTCAGCCCCTCGATCACGCTGAAATGGTGGGTGCCGGGATCGACCACCTCGGCCATGTCCGCGCCAAGGCCGGTCCAGACATTGGCCAGCAGCGCCGCCTGCCGCAGGAACTCGGGCCGCTCGTCGCCTCCGACCCAGGCGGTCACGCGCGCGCCGTCGCGGGGCGTCAGCAGCGCGGGGCTTTCAGCGGCGGCCGAGGTCGCGTCCAGCCGCAGCGTGTCGTTCATCTTCGTGCGCAGCAGCGGGCGCAGGTCGTGCAGGCCGCTGATCGAGACAACGTGCGCCAGCCGGTCCTGCGCCTCCCGCGGTAGCGTGGTGTCGGTGCAGACAAGGCGGCTGACCAGGTGCCCGCCCGCCGAATGGCCGGTGGCGCGGATCGGACCGGGCACCAGTCGCGCGGCCTCGGCCACGGCATCGGCGATTTCGGTGGTCATCGCGGCGATCGTAGCCTCGGGCGCCAGCGTATAGCTGGGCAGCGCGACCGCCCAGCCCGCCGCGACCGCGCCCTGAGCATAGGCCGACCAGGTAGACTTGTCGAAGGCCATCCAGTAGCCGCCGTGGACGAACACGACCAGACCCCGCGCGGGGCCGTCGGGCGCAAACAGGTCCAGCTTGTGGCGCGGGCCGGGGCCGTAGGCATGGTCCAGCCGCGCCCGTCCGGCGTTCGATAGCGCATCGCGAAAGGCCGCGGCCTCGCCCGGCCAACGGCCGATGAAGTCATCTGCGTCGGGAATGTGATCGCGGTTCGCGTAGGCGTCGTCCCAGTCGGTGATCCGCATCTCAGATCCCCAGCCGGTCCCGCAGCGCGTACCAACTCATCGCCGCAACCAGCAACGGCTGGCGCGCCCATTCGCCGCCGGGAAAGGCCCCCGGCGCCAGGTTCGCGAAGGCGCGGAACCCATCGTGCCGCCCAACCATGTGCTGCGCCATCAACTTGCCCGCCAGTGTCGCCAGCGCGACGCCATGCCCCGAGAACCCGCCCGCGACCAGCCGGGTCTCGCCCATCGCCCGGAAATAGGGCAGGCGCGAGCGCGTGATGCCCAGGGTGCCGCCCCAGGCATAGTCGATGCGGACATTCGCAAGCTGGGGATAGACCTGCGCCATGTTCTTGCGGACCAACGCCTCGATATCGTCGGGGAACCGGTAGCTATAGGTCTCGCCGCCGCCGAACAGCAGCCGGTTGTCGGCTGACTTGCGCCAGTAGTTCACGACGAACTTGCTGTCCGCGACCGCCACATCGCCGGGCAGGATATCGCCGTGAACGTCCGGGTCCAGCGGCTCGGTCGCGACGATGAAGTTGTTGATCGGCATGATCCGCCGCGAGGCCCGCTTTTCAAGCCCGCCGTGATAGCCGTTCAGCGCATAGAACACCCGGCCCGCCGTCACGCTGCCATGTTCGGTCCGCACGACATGGGGCTTGTCCTCGCTGACCGACAGCACGCGGCTTTTCTCGTGGATGATGGCGCCGGCCTTGATTGCCGCATGCCCCAGCCCCCGCACAAAGCTCAGCGGATGCAGGTGCCCCGCGCCCATGTCCAGCACCCCGCCCGCGTACAGGGTCGATCCGGTGTGCTGCGCGACCGCGTCCCGGTCCAGCACGGTCAACTGGTCGTAGCCCAGGTCGTCGCGCAGGTGGCGGGCTTCTTCCGTGGCGTGGCTCAGGCCCTTGTCCGACAGCTCGGCGCGGATGTGGCCGCGCTTCAGATCGCAGGCAATGCCATGCTCGGCCACCAGGCCGCGCACATGTGCCTTTGCGTCCTCGGCCAGGTGCCACAGCTCGGCCGCGCGGTCGTCCCCCAGCATCTTGCGCAGTTCGAGCTGGCCCAACCGCTGCCCCGAACCAAGTTGCCCGCCGTTGCGCCCCGAGGCGCCCCAGCCGACGCGGTTCGCCTCCAGCACGATCACTTCGAGCCCGCGCTCGGCCAGATACAGCGCCGCCGACAGCCCGGTGAACCCGGCGCCGATGACGCAGACCTGCGCCTTGTGATCGCCCTTCAGCGGCTCGCACACCGGTTCGGGGCCCGCGGTCGCGGCGTAATAGCTTTCCGTGTGCTCCCCGTCGGGTTGATTCAGGCGCAGCAGGTCAGTCATACGTTCAACAACAGGTATTCCCGCTCCCATGGGCTGATGACAGCCAGAAAGCTTTCCGCCTCGTGGCGCTTCAGATGCGCGTAGACAGAGCAGAAATGCGCGCCAAGGATCTCGCCGAACTCGGGGTTTTCCTCGAACGCATCCACGGCCTCCAGCAGGCCCCGCGGCAGCGCATAGTCGTAATCATAGGCCTCGCCATTAACCGGCGGCCGGGGCGAGGCACCCGCCTTCATCCCCATGTAGCCGCAGGCGAGCGAGCCGGCGATCGCCAGGTAGGGGTTGGCATCCATGCCGACGATCCGGTTCTCGACCCGCCGCGCATCGGGCGACGAGATCGGGATCCGCAGGCCGGTTGTGCGGTTGTCCGCGCCCCATTCCAGGTTGATCGGGGCCGAGCCGTTGGGAACATACCGCCGATAGCTGTTCACGTAGGGTGCCAGCATCGGCATCACCTTGGGAAGCCAGGTCTGCTGCCCGGCGATGAACGCGCCGAACAGGTCGGTGCTTTCGCCATTGGCCGCTGTGAATACGTTCTGCCCCGTCTGCGCGTCGACCACCGACTGGTGGATGTGCATGGCCGACCCCGGCTCGTGCTGCATCGGCTTGGCCATGAACGTGGCGAAACAGTTCTGCCGCAACGCCGCCTCGCGGATGGTGCGCTTGAACAGAAACACCTGGTCGGCAAGCGCGACCGGGTCGCCGTGGCGGAAGTTGATCTCGATCTGGCCGGCGCCGCCTTCCTGGATGATCGTGTCGATCTCGAAGCCCTGGGCCTCGGCGAAATCGTAGATGTCGTCGATCACCGGCCCGTATTCGTCCACCGCCGTCATCGAGTACGCCTGGCGCGAGGCCACCCGGCGGCCCGTCCGCCCGATCGGAGGTTCGATCGGCAGGTCCGGATCGGTGTTCGGCTTGGTCAGGTAGAATTCCATCTC